>NZ_JBEXHL010000038.1:0-88712 GCF_040607795.1 Amycolatopsis sp. NPDC005232
ACGCCGTACGCCGCCCCGGCGCGGGGGGGGGGGCGGGGCGGCGGGGCGGCGTGGGGTACGGCGCGGGGCGGGGCGCGCGCCCCGCCGCTGCCCCCGGGGCGGCCCCCACGCCGCGCGCAGCCACGCCGTGGCGGCGAGGGCGGCGACCGTCGCACCGGCGACGGCCGCGACGGCCACCACGGTCGTGGGCGCGAGCACTTGCGCGAGCGCCCCGGCGGCCGCGATGGCGAGGCCCTGCGACGCCCGCAGCGCTGCGATCGCGACGCCGATCACCTGGCCGCGCTGCTCGGGCGGGGCGGCCAGGCTGTACTGCACCTGCGTGATCAAGTCGTGCGCGGAGAACATTCCGGACAAGGTCCACAAAATCACGATCATGACGAGCCCGGGTGTCCAGGCCGTCGGCAGCAGCACCAGGCTGGTCGCCACGGCGAGCGGCCCCAGTAGCCGTGCCTGACGCACGCGTGGCAGCCGGCTGAGCAGCACCGCGCCGAGCAGCGACCCGACGGGGTTGGCGATGAGCAGCCACGGCAGCACCCCCGTGCCGCCGAGCTGCGCGGCGATCGGCACGGCCAGGCCTTCGGGCACCACGTAGAACCCGCTGCAGCACGCGATCGCCAGCAACGACCGCAGCCGCCGGTCTCGCCCGACCAGCCGGCAGCCCGCGACGAGCGAAGCCCACTGGGAGGCCGCCGCGGGACCCCGCTCGACGACGTCGACCGGGTGCGGCCGCAACCCGCAGCGCAAGGCGAGCGCCGACACCGCGAACGTCACCGCGTCCACCGCCAGCGCGCCCGTCACCCCGAGCCACGCGACCACCGCCGCGCCGGCGCCGAAGCCGATCACGAGCGCCGCCTGGTACGTCGAGGACAACATCGCCTGGCCGACGGGCAACCGGTCCGGCCCGAGGATGTCCGGCAGCACGGCCTGCCGCGCCGCCTGGAACGGCCCCGCCGCCAGCTGCACGACCACCAGCAACGCCGCCGCGACCGGCCACGGCAGCCCGGGAATCGCCATCACGGCCACGAGCACGGCGCGCAGCACGTCGGCCACCACGAGCACCGTGCGGCGCGGGAACCGGTCGGCAAGGCCGCCGAGCGCGCCGCCGAGCAGATCGGGCAGGTAAGTCAACGCGTACGTGAGCGCCGCCCAGCCCGCGGATTCGGTACGGTCGAACACGAGAACCGTGAGCGCGACGCGAGCCAGTTGATCACCGGCGACCGACAGCACGTGCGCGAGCCACAGGGCCCGGAATTCGGTCACGCCGAACACGTTTCGGAATGACGGGGCCTCGGCGCTCATATGATCAGAGTGTCCCGGGTCGGCCACGCGGAGCAACCCCCGCACCCACCGGTGGGTCGTAGGGACGCCCGGGCGAGCGCCGTGAAAAACTTGGCGATCGCCGTCCGTGAACGTCGCACTGAGGGGTTTTTCGTTGACCGAGGAGAGCCGGCAGATCGCCGGTCGCTACCAGCTCGTCGAGCTCATCGGCAGCGGAGCCATGGGCATGGTCTGGCGCGGCGAGGACAAGATCCTCGGCCGCGTCGTCGCGGTGAAAGAACTCCTCATGCCGATGAACCAGGGCGAGGAGAAGGTCGCCGAGGCGAAGAGTCGCGCCATGCGCGAGGCTCGCATCGCCGCACGCCTGCAGCACCCCAACGCCATCTCCGTGTTCAACGTGGTCGAGTACGAAGACCGCCCGTGGCTGATCATGGAGTACCTCCCCTCGCGCAGCCTCTCGGCGAAGCTGCACGACGACGGCCCGCTGACCGTCGACGAGGTCATCCCCATCGCCGTGCAGCTGGCCGGCGTGCTCACCGCCGCGCATCGCGCCGGCATCGTGCACCGCGACGTGAAGCCGGGCAACGTCCTGCTCGGCGAAGACGGCACCGTCAAGGTCACCGACTTCGGCATCTCCCGCGCGGTCGGCGACGTCACGCTGACGGCGACGGGCGAAATCTCCGGTACGCCCGCGTTCCTCGCGCCCGAAGTCGCGCGCGGCGAAGAAGCCATGTTCGCTTCCGACGTCTTCGCCCTCGGCGCCACGCTTTACATGGCGGTGGAGGGCGCGCCGCCGTTCGGCACGGCGGACAACGCGATCGCGTTGCTGTACCGCGTGTCCAGCGGTTCGATCACCCCGCCGAAGCAGGCGGGGAAACTGGAGCCGCTGCTGCTGAAGCTGCTGGAGCTCAAGCCCGAAGACCGGCCGTCGATGGCCGAGGTGCTCACCGAGCTGCGGGAGCTCGACGGCGGCGTCACGCCCGTCGCGTCGGTGCCGATCCCGCTGACGGTGCCCGCGCCGCTCCCGGCCGCTCCGGCTCCGGCCGTCGCTCCGACGACTCCCGCCCCGGCACCCGTCGATCGAAGACGGCGCTCGATGGTCCTCGCCGGCGTCGGCGCGGTGCTCGTGGTGGTCGTCGTCGTGGTGATCGTGCTGGTGAACCGCAACAGCGGCACGACCCCGACCGCCGGTGGCGCGTCGCCGGTGGTCAACTCGTCGTCCGCGAACTCCCCGGCTCCGACCACGAACCCGCCGACGACACCGACAACGCCGACGACACCGCCGCCGAGCAAGCCGTCGCTGCCCAGCACCCCACCGTCTTCGCCGTCGAGCAGTTCGGTCAGCTCGCCGCAGGACATGGTCGCCGCGGTGCAGAACTACTTCAACGTGCTGCCGGGCAACATCGATCAGGGCTACTCGTTGCTGGCCAAGTCGTTCGAGTCGCACGGCAGCACCCAGTCGATCGCGAGCTACAAGTCTTTCTGGGGCGGCATCGCCAGTGTCAGCGTCAGTGACGTGAAACAGGCCGGGCAGAACCAAGTGAGCGCGGTGGTGCACTACGTCAAGAAGTCGGGCCTGACGTCCACTGAAGCCCACACCTACACGATGGTCGACGAGGGCGGCGTCTGGAAGATCGCCCGCGAGGGCTGAGGCCTCACTCCAGCAGCAGCTCGATGGCCCCGGCCGCGTCGGCAACGATGTGGTCCGGGGCCTTTTCGTCCCCACCCCACGCGCGCCCGCGATCGACCCACACCGTGTGCAGCCCCGCGGCCCGGCCGCCGGCGACGTCGGTCTCCTCGCCGTCGCC
The DNA here is from genome assembly GCF_040607795.1 of Amycolatopsis sp. NPDC005232. NCBI lineage: Bacteria > Bacillati > Actinomycetota > Actinomycetes > Pseudonocardiales > Pseudonocardiaceae > Amycolatopsis > Amycolatopsis sp. NPDC005232. The sequence continues at coordinate 3,087 of NZ_JBEXHL010000038.1, forward strand.
GACCATCCAGCCGTCGCGCAACGGCGCCTCGCAGCGTGCAGCCGCGATCTCGAACAGCCGTCGGTCCGGCTTGCCGACGCCTTCGTGCTCCGAGATCGCCCACCCGTCCACGAGCCCCGCGACGCCCGCGCACAGCAGGGTGGCGAGCTGCTGTTCGGCGTTGCCGTTGGTCACCACGCCGATCCGCCAGCCCGCCCCCCGCAACCGCGGCAGGCCGGCCAGTACGCCCGGCGCGGCGGGGATCAAGGCCGGGTGCCGCTGCCGGTACGACTCGAGCAGCTCCGCCGCGGTGTCCCGCAAGGCGAACCGGTCGCGCACGTCCTTGAAGAAGACGTCGCGCGGGGCGAGCCCGTCCTGGTCGGCGGATGCGAGCCAGGCGGCGTCGTCGGGCGTCAGGCGGTGTTCCGCGCAGAACTCCCAAGCCCAGCGCCGGAAACCCTCCGCCCGGTCGACGAGGGTGTTGTCGAGGTCGAACAGCACGAGCCGCACCGAACGACCCTAAGCAGACATCGCGCGCACCCGCACGCTGATCCGGCCCGAACGACCCGAGCGGCGCAGGCCGACCGTCGGGTCAGCGCGCGAGCAGCTCCAGCGAGACTTCCCACAGCAGCGTCGCGGCTTCAGGGTTGAGCGCGTGGGCCGCGACGCCGTCGTGTGACGGCGGGACGTGGGGCTCGGCTTCGTTGTTGTCCTCGAAGTAGCGGCCGCCGACGCCGGCCAGCAGGGGAGACGCGGCGAGCAGCACCGAGGTCGACGCGCCCTGCTCGGTGGTCTTCCACGCGTAGGTCCTGGCGATCTCGGCGAATTCGGGGTCGTCGGCCTGGTGGCGCTGCAGGTTGGTGCGGATGCCGCCGGGCATGAGGGCGTTGGCGGTGATCCCGTCGGTGGCCCAGCGCCGCGTGGCCTCGACGGCGAAGAGCACGTTCGCGGACTTCGACTGGCCGTAGGAGGACCACGGGTCGTACTCGCGGCGCTCGAAGTGGATGTCGTCGAAGACGATGCCCGAGCGCAGGTGGGCGCTGGAGCTCACGGACACGATGCGCGCGTCGCCGGCTTGGGCGAGGGCGTCGTGCAGGCCGAGCGCGAGGCCGAAGTGGCCGAGGTGGTTGGTGGCGAACTGGTGCTCCCAGCCTTCCGGCGTCCGGTTGAGTGGTTCGGCCATCACGCCGGCGTTGTTCACGAGGATGTGGAGCGGGCCCTGCCAGTCGCTCGCCAGCTTGGCGACGGAGTCGCGGTCGGCCAGCTCGAGGTGCTTGACGTCGACCGCCGCGTTGCCCGTGGCCGCCGTGATCGCCGCGGCCGTGTGGTGCCCGGCCTCGGTGTTGCGGACGGCCAGCGTGACCCCGGCCCCGGCCTGCGCGAGCGCGCGGGCCGTCTCGACGCCGATGCCGGACGCGCCCCCGGTGACGATCGCGCGGCGGCCGGTGAGGTCGACGCCCGCGCTGACGTCGGCGGCGGTGGATTCCCTGGTGAACGGGGTGGTGATGCGCATGGCGTTCCTGTTCTGGACTCGATTCGGAGGAGCCTCCGCTTGAGTCCGACATTAACCGGAGGACCCTCCGTTCGCAAGTATGCTTGAGTTGACGGGAAGGAAAAGGGGAGAGGTGACCAAGCCGCTGTGACGAAACCACAACGTGCGGACGCACGGCGCAACCGCGACCTCCTGCTCGCGTCCGCGGTGCGGCTGTTCTCCGAGAAGGGCCTCGACGCCACGCTCGACGCGATCGCCAAGGACGCCGGCGTCGGCATCGGCACGCTGTACCGCCACTTCCCGACGCGCGAGGCCCTGATCGAGGCCGCGTACCGCAACGAGCTGGACCAGCTGTGCGACGCCGGCCCCGCGCTCCTGCAGGAGCTGCCGCACTACGAGGCATTGCGCACGTGGATGGACCGCTTCGTGGACTACATGACCACGAAGATCGGCATGTCCGACGCCCTGCGCGCCGTCATCGCCTCCGGTGGCAACCCCTACGCCCACAGCCGCGACCGCCTGAACTCGACCATCGAGCAGCTGGTCTCCCCGTTGATCGCCGCCGGCACCCTCCGCGACGACGTCCTCGTGGACGACGTCCTCATCGGACTCAGCGGCATCGCCCTGGCGGCCGGCCGGCCTTCGCAACGCGAGCAAGCCGGGCGGCTGCTCGACCTGCTGCTGGACGGGCTGCGCTTCCGCGGCTGAGCGGCCGGGCCACGGCACGGTCAGGGGCCGGAGCCGGCTGCCGGCACGCGCTGAGACTGAGCGCGCTCGTGAGGCTGATCGCCGCGAAGATCGCCGATCGGCCGGCCCGATTCCTCGGCTGACCCGGCATGCGCTCACGGTGTTCGGCGCGAGGGGACCGGTCCCGATGGTGAAGTCGCGGGCCGAACTTGACCTTGACATCGTGACAAGGTCTTCACTGGGTTGCAGGAGGTGGTCCCGATCAACACGCCACACAAGAACCCCAACCTGCTCGAAGCACTCAGCGCCGCCAACTCGTCGGTGCGGCTGCAGGCGGCTCTGGCGACCGGCACCGACGCCGACCCCGGGCTCCTCGAGACGCTCGTGGCGCGGTGCGCGGTGGAGCCGGACTTCTTCGTGCGCGACATGCTCACGTGGGCGTTGACGCGGCTGCCGGCGGAGCTCACCGTGCCCAGGCTCGTCGTGGAGCTGCGGTCCGGGCGTGCCCAGGCCCGGAGCCAGGCGCTGCACACCTTGTCCAAGATCGGCGACGCGAGTGTCTGGCCCGAGATCAGCCGGTCGTTGCTGCGCGACGCCGACGACGAGGTCGCGCGGAGTGCGTGGCGGGCGGCCGTCGTGCTCGTGCCCGAGGTGGAAAAACCCGCGCTGGCCGAGGACCTGGCGGCGCAGCTCGGACGCGGGGACCGGAACGTGAAGCTGAGCCTGAGCCGGGCGCTCGTCGCGCTCGGGGACGTGATCGAGCCGATGCTGTTGACGGCGCTGGCGAGTGCCGACCCGGTGGTGCGGGCGCACGCCCGCGCGACGGAGCGGCTGCTGCGCGACCCGGAGGCGGCGTTCGACCCGGCCGTCGACGAGGCTAAGCGGATCGCCGCGCTCGGACCGGAACGTGCGGCGGAGGTGGCCGGTGCTGATCGGTGAGGTGGCGCGCCGCTCGGGGGTGAGTGCCCGGATGCTCCGGCACTACGACACCCTCGGGCTGGTGCGTCCCACCGGCCGCACCGTCGGCGGCTACCGCGAGTACTCCGCCGAGGACATCCGGCGGATCTTCCACGTGGAAAGCCTGCGGTCGCTGGGGTTGTCACTGCGCGAGATCGGCCGAGCGCTGGAGGATCCGGCTTTCGCACCGTCCACATTGGTCGGTGAGCTGATCCGGCGGACCGAAGACCGGCTGAAGCGCGAGCAGGAGCTACTGGAGCGGCTGCGCCGGGTCGACGCGTCGGCGCCGCCGGCCTGGCAGGACGTGTTGCGCCTGGTCGAGCTGCTGCACGGGCTCGACTCGCCGGATGCCGCGCGCCGGCAGCAGGCCGCGCTGGCCCCGGTGGAGGAGATGCCGGCGGAGCTGCTGGCGGAGGCGGTGCTCGCCGAACCCGACCAGAACGTCGCGGGTGCCCTGAGGTGGGCGCTCGCGCGGGCCGGCGGCGACGGGCTGGCGAGCCTGGCGACGGGTGTGCGTTCCGACGACGTCGAAGTCCGGCGGCGCGCCGTCCGGGCGATCGCCTCGCTGCCGGGGGAGGACGCGACGGCGGTGCTTCGTGAAGCGCTCGGGGACTCGGACCCGACGGTGCGCACGCGGGCAGCTTTGGCGTTGGGCGGCCGCGGTTTTCCCGAGGCCGTGCCGACGCTCGTCGCCATGGTGGTGGACGGGCCCAACGACGTCGAGGCGGCCGAGGTCCTGGGCGCGCTGTCTCTGGACGCCTCGTGCGCCGGCCCGATCAAGGCCGCGCTGGCCGACGAGCTCGCCGCCCACACGTCGGATTCGGCCGTGCGGATCCGGCTGACGCAGGCGCTCGCCGAGCTGCCGGCAGCCGAAGATCTCCTTCAGCAGCTGACCAAGGACGGCGACCCGGCCGTCGCCCTCGTCGCCTCGGCACTCGCGCGAATGCAGCGGTCCGACGGCTGATATTAGGCCATTCAGGTGACAAAGGCACCGCTTTTGTCGGTGTTCGATGCGAACATGTGTTCGTGTCGACTGAAGGCCCCATCCTCCACGCCGACCTCGACGCGTTCTACGCGTCGGTCGAGCAGCGCGACGATCCGCGCCTGCGCGGCCGGCCCGTGATCGTCGGGGGCGGGGTGGTGCTGGCGGCGAGTTACGAGGCGAAGCGGCTGGGCGTGCGCACGGCCATGGGCGGTGCGCAGGCTCTGCGGCTGTGCCCGCACGCGGTGGTGGTGCCGCCGCGGATGGCGGCGTACAGCGCGGCGAGCAAGGCCGTGTTCGAGGTCTTTCGCGACACGACGCCGGTCGTGGAGGGACTGTCGATCGACGAGGCGTTCCTCGACGTGGGCGGGCTGCGGCGCATCGCGGGCAGTCCGTCGGAGATCGCGCGGCGGCTGCGGGCCGAGGTGCTGGCGCGCGTCGGGCTGCCGATCACGGTGGGGGTGGCGCGTACGAAGTTCCTCGCGAAGGTGGCCAGTGCGGTGGCGAAACCGGACGGGTTGCTGGTCGTGCCGCCCGACGGGGAGCTGGAGTTCCTGCACCCGCTGCCGGTGGAGCGGCTGTGGGGCGTGGGAAAGGTGACGTCGGAAAAGCTGCACTCACGCGGGATCCGCACCGTGCGGCAGGTGGCGCAGCTGCCGGAGGTGGACCTGGTGTCGATGCTCGGGCGGGGAGCCGGGCACCACCTCCACGCGCTGTCGCACGGTCTGGACCCGCGCCCGGTGCAGGTCGGGCGGCGTCGGCGGTCCATGGGTTCGCAGCGGGCCCTGGGGCGCCGGCGGCGGTCGATGGCGGAGCTGGACGAGCTTCTTGTGTCCATTGTGGACCGTCTGGCCCGGCGGCTGCGGTCGGCGTCGCGGCTCACGCGCACGGTGGTGCTGCGCATGCGGTTCGCCGACTTCACGCGGGCCACGCGGTCGCGGACGCTGGTCGAGGCGACCGACCACACCGAGACGTTGCTGGCCGCGGCGCGGAAGTTGTTGGTGGAGGCCCAATCGCTGGTCTACGACCGGGGGCTCACGCTGCTGGGGATCTCGTTCTCGAACCTGACGCCGCACGGGTCGGTGCAGCTCGTGCTGCCGTTCGAGATCGAGGACGGGGTGGTCCTCGACTCGGCCGTGGACGGGATCCGCGACCGGTTCGGGAGCGCGGCGATCACGCGCGGGTCGTTGCTGGGGCACGACCCCGGGATGTCGGTGCCGCTGTTGCCTGACTGATCTTCACCTGGATTTGCCTGCATCAGGTGAAAAACTCACTGTGGATCAGCGGCGGATGCTCTGAATGGCGCTGTAACGAACGAAGGGCTTCGGGCGACGGAGGGGCAGCTACGTTTTCCCGAGTCTTCCCGAAAATGCCAGAGCGGTACCCCTCGGACGAAATAGTGAGAAAGCATGGACAAGCAAAGACGTCGGCGTGGTATCACCATTCTCTCGATGGTGGCGGCCTCCGCCGCAATGCTGTTCGTGGCGCCCGGCGCGGCGCTCGCGGCCCCGCCCAGCAGCGCGATCGACGTGAGCCCCACGAGCCTGCAGCGCGGTGAGACCTTCACGGTCACCGAGACGCTGTACAACCCGCAGGACTTCGTCGTCACCGGCGCCAAGGCCGCGCTGTACGGCAAAGAGGCGCCGATCACCGACGTCGCCGACGTGGTGTCCTGCAACGTCGCGTGCGGCGTGCTCGGCAGCAGCCTCCGCGCGACCGTCGGCGACCTCGCGCCGAGCCAGAGCGCCACGGTCACCTTCACTCTCAAGGTCAAGGACACCGCTCCGACCGGCTCGATCACCCTGCAGGACCAGTTCGTGGGCGACAACTTCGCCTTCGAAACCCTCGACGGCCCGGCCATCACCGTCACCCCGGCCACCGACTCCGCCGACGTCGCCGTGTCCCTGACCGCCGCCCCCGCGGGCGTCCTCAGCTCGGAGATCACGTACACGATCACCGCCAAGAACGCCGGCCCCGCCACCGCCACCGGCGTCAAGCTCCAGGCGACGCTGGCCAACGGCCTTCAGTACTCGAAGTCCTCCAACTGCACGGCTTCCGGCCGCACTGTCACCTGCAACATCGCGTCCCTGCCCTCGGGCTCCTCGGCCAAGGCGAGCTTCACGGCCCGCGCCGGCCTCCTGACCCTCGGCACGCTCACCACCACGGCCCAGCGCCAGGCGAGCTCCCCGACGGACCCCAACTCGGCCAACGACAAGGCGTCGCGCTCCTGCCACGCCGTCACCAGCTTGCTCATCAGCTGCTGACCGTTCCCCGCGAACCGGCCCGGCACCCTCTTGACGGGTGCCGGGCCGATTCACGTTCTCTGCCTCCTCGCCTAATGCGCCGGTGGACTTTTTTCCTTACTCACCCGATCGGGTTGACAAGACATTTTCCAAGCGGTCTGTCCACCCTGCCGGGATAACAATTCATCCCCGGCCCTATTTCCCTTGTCACGTACGTCCGAATCGGCCGAACGGGTTCCGGGGACCATCAACGACCGCCGGAACCCCTCGCCGTCAGAAGCCCATCCGGCAACCCGACAGCACGACCTCCTGGCCGAGCAGCGTCACCACCCGCACGGCGTACTGCGCGAGCTGGCCGTTCGGTCCAGTGACCGTCTCGTTGAGGTGAACGGTCGCCACGCCGGGGATGCCGATGGTGACCGGCTCGGTGCCGATCGGCTGGCCGTTCAGCGTGCCCACGCGGGAAGACCCGTGCAGGCCCGACTCGTCGGCGACGCAGGACGACTGGATGTCCGTCAGCGAGATCACGCCACCCAGCAGCGACGCGCCCGAGACGAGAGCGCCCGCGTTGGTGCGGCCGGTGGCGGCGTCGAGGGTGCAGTCGGCGTGGAGGGCCTCGACGGAGGCCAGCCCGAGCACGTTCAGCGAAGCCGTGGTGTGGTCGCTGTTCGGCGGGCAGCCGGCGAGCGGCGTCTTGCTGACGTTGATCAGGCCGCTCGCGCTGAGCGACCACGCCTCGGCCCGCACGTACGACACGATCTTGACCACGGCGGTGGCCGCGCCACCGTCGTCGTCGGTCACGGTGACCAGCACGTTGTGCGCGCCGACGCCGGTGAAGGCGTGCGAAGCGGTGCAGGTGCCCGAACCCGGCGTCTCGGCGACGGCGCCCGTGGCCACCGGCGAACCGTCACCGAAGTCGACCGTGCAGGTGTGCGTGTCGTGCCGGCCGATGTCGGTGAACGGCGCGGTGACGCCGATGGACGCGTTGCGCAGCACAAGCTGCCCGTCGGGCGGCGACGAGATGCTCACGTGCGGCGCGACATTCGTCAGCGTCAGCGTGGTGGTCTTCAGCACGGCCGGGTGCAGGCTGTCGTCGGCCGAGAGCGTCAGCGTCCACACACCGTCGTCGTCACAGGTCACCGTGGTGGACAACGCGGCGGGATCCCTGAAGGCACAGGAAGTTCCACTGTCCACACCGGACTGTGGAGCCGCGCTCCAGTGCGTGGCGAGCGTGGGACCGTCCGGATCGGACACCGAACCGACCAGCGAAACCGCCGTGCCCTCCTGACCCGCGTACGGGCCGCCGGCCACCACCACCGGCGGATCGTTCACGATGATCCGCACGATCGCGGTCGCCGCACCACCGTCGTCGTCGGTCACGCGCACGAGCACGTTGTACGTGCCCGAAACCGTGTATGCGTGCGAAGCCGCGCAGGTGCCCGAGCCCGGGGTCTCCGAGACCGAACCCGTGACAAGCGGCGAACCGTCCGCGTAGTCGACGGTGCACGTGTGCGTGTCGTGCTTGCCGACGTCGGTGAACGGTGCGGTCACCGCCACCGCCGCCCCGTGGTTGAACACCGCGTCCGTGGCCGGCGCGGTGACGCTCACGTGCGGGGCCACGTTCGACACGGTCAGGTTCGTCGTGCGCGAGACCGGTGGGTTCACGCCGTCGTCGGCGGTCAGCGTGAGGGTCCACACCCCGTCGTCGTCACACGTCACGGTGGTGCTCGGCGCTGCCGCGTCGCCGAAGGAGCACGTCGCACCGGCGTCGACGCCCGAGCCCGGCGCGACGCTCCAGTGCCGCGTGCCGGCGGGCCCGTCCGGATCGGTGACCGTGCCGGCCAGCGAGATCGCCGTGCCCTCCTGACCCGCGTACGGACCGCCCGGCGCGACGACCGGCGGCGCGTTCACGATCACGTGCGTGCAGTCGGCCACGGTGCCCGGGCCGCCGCCGTCGGTGCCGTGCGCGGTCACGCACAGCTCGTGGCGCCCCGGCGCGAGGTCGCCGGTGGCCACGGAATACGTGACGGACGCCGGACCCGTGCGGGGCAGCCCGGGGTTCACGTTCGTCACGGGGGTCGCGCCGCCGCCGTCGACCGACAGCGTCAGCGCGCTGAGCTGCGAGTCGATCACGCCCGGGAGCACGTTGGGCAGGTTCGCGGGGTCGGGCACGGCGGTGCAGGTGCCGCCGGTGAGGTCGGCGATGGCCTGCAAGCTCGCCGCGTACGAGGTCCCGGCGCAGCTCGCACCCGCGCCGACGGCGAACGTGTAGTACGTAACGCTCGCGGGCACCGAGCTCAGCGGCGGCCGCACGTCACCGCCCGCGATGCCGTCGGAGAGGAAGACCACGACCTTGCGGTTCTCGGTCTGCGCGTTCGTCACGGTCTTCGCGGCGTTGATCCCGGCGACGTAGTCCGTGCCGCTCGGGAAGCTCTTCGCGGTGAACTTGCCGACGCCGCCGATCACGGCCGAGTCGAGCACCTCGTTGATGTCCCGGGTGCCGTTGCCGTTGTCGTCGGCGGTCGGGGTGGTCAGGGGCTGGTCGCCGGCCGCGGGGCGCACGTCGGCCGCCTCGCCGCCGCTGCCGAACACGGCCGCGCCGACGCTGCCGATCACGGTGTTCGGGGCCGCCGCGTCGTTGTTGAGCGCCTTGGCCGCGGCGATCTCGCAGCCCAGCACGGTGGTGTTCGCGCAGCCGGAGCCGGTGCTGCCGGACACGTCGAGCACGTAGGTGAGCCCGGTGTCCTTCACCGCCGCGCCGGTGCCCACCGACGCGGTGCCGGTGACGGTCGCGGGTCCCTGGGGGATCACGGTGTCCTCGGCCGGCCCGGTCACGGTGACCGCGATGCTCGATCCACCCGGCAGGTTCCCGGTCACGGCCGCGGCCGGTATCGCACTCATGGCAAGAGCCGTCACGGCCAGCGTTGCGGCGCCGGCCCACATTCTCGGTCTCAAGGCTTCACTTCCCTTTCGTCGATCGGAATCAACGGTGGGAAAGTCGCCGCCGGACCCGCGTAGTTACTGGGCCGATGCGGTGAGTGACGCAGGGTGGCCGTCACCGGTTCCGGGCGAAACCAGTTCCCGGAGCCGGTCGAGGTCTTTTCGAGCCGACGGTTTTCCGGGCCGGTCGCGGGCCGAACGCAGATCCGCCAGGTACGAAAGACCGGAAACCACGACCTCCAACGGCGGACCGCTCGCGGTGAGTTCCGAAAGCCGTTCCGGTGGCGCCGTTTTCGCGGGTTCGACGAGGAACGGCAAAACAAGCTTGTGGTGGTGGTAGGTGTACGCGGCACCATGGGCGCGGCACAGGGCGATGAACAGTTCCGCGTTGCGGCTCAGGTGCGGGCCGGGTGAACTCTCGGCTTCCCTCAGGAATCGCGTGAGCAGTGATTCCTCGTCACCGATCGCCCGCAGTCGCACCTGGTCCTCCGGGGTCACGTACGGGTACTTCTCCACCACCACGTTCTGGTAGAACGGATCCCGCGTGGTCGCCAGTCCCAGCAGGACGTCGAGTTCATTGATCGCGGAGAAGTCGCCGGCGTTCGCGCCACGGTATTCGGCGTTGCCCACGCGATAGGTTTTGAAGTACGGCCGCACGTTGAAGAAGAATCGCTCCACATCCAACGTCTTCGACAGCGTCCGGTTGAACTGCAGCACGTCTTCCAGCGCCGCCCGCGCCGTCTCCAGCAAATACGCCGAAAGCGGGCTCGACACCCCGATCGGAACAATCCGTCGGATGGCCTCGGCCGCGCGTTGGTAAGCGAAGACGGCCAGCCCGTTGTTGGTCAGGAAAACAGCCTCGTCTTCGAGTGAAGTGAAGGTCTGGAACTGCCCGCCGCTGGCCGGGTTGTACATCGCCTGGTGCGCGAAAACGAACCGCGGCGCCACACCCAGCGAGGACCCGAGCAACGATGCCAGCGACCAGGCGGACGACAGCTCCTCGGCACCCGGCGCAACCGATTCGTGCCTCCGGCAGGCAGCGAGGTGGTAGCCCACCATTCCGAGAAGTTGGTACTTCTCCCGCTCTACCACGGGTAGCGCGCCCTCGTCGAGGATGCGGCCGATCAGGTGGTGGCCTTCGGCGACGATGGCGCGCTTGAGCTCGTCCAGGTCGGGACGGCCGTCGAGGACCTCGCGCCGCTCGGCGAAGTACGCCTCTTCCAGCGCGGTGTTGTACTCGACGAACTCGTTCCTGATCCACCGGTCGAACCGGGCCACGGAAGTCGTCACCGCGCCGAGGATATCCGCGGTGCTACAGCCGGTCGAGCCCGCCGAGCATGCGGTCGAGCGTCTGCGCGCGGGCCTGGGCGTCGTACGCGCCGACCGGCGGGTGGGCGTGGAGCAGCTCCTCGTTGAGCAGTTCGTCCACCAGTTCGCGGGCGGTGCCGATCGAGAGATTGAGGTACGCCGACAGTTCGGCGACCGACACCGTGGACACGCACAGCTCGCACGCGCTGCCGTAGGGCTCCCGCAGCAGGCGGCTCAGCCGGCGGCCCAGCTCAGTGGTCGAGACCAGTGTCTCGAGCGCGAGGTCGTGGCTGACGTGCACGGGCGTGCGGGTGCGCGCGTACGGCCGCACGAGCGACAGGTCGTCGGGTTCGCCGGTGCCTTCGGCGGGATCGGACACGCGGTGCCGGCCCGGTGTCCCGTCCGGCTCGGTCATGCCGCCACCTCCTCGCGCTCTGGTGGCAGTACAGCACCGTGATCACCGCTGTGCCAACTCCGCGCGGCAAATTCTGTCCGAAGTGGACCTGACGCGGACCTGAAAACGACGGCAGCCGGGGTGCGGCGCGAACGCCGCACCCCGGCCGTCCGGGCGGAGGTGATCAGGCCGCTTCGGCCTTGGCGCGCGCCTTGTGGCGCCCGCGCAGGTCGAGCTCGATCTGCTCGAGCGTGCGGCCCTTGGTCTCGGGGACCAGCCACTTGGTGAGACCGAACAGCACGACGTTGATCCCCGCGAACAGGAACATCGAACCGCCGAGCCCCAGCGCTCCCGGATCGGAGATGATCGGGAAGATCGCGCTGATGATGCCGGTGGCGGCCCACAGCACCACGCTGCTGATGCCCATGCCCGCCGCGCGGGCCTTGAGCGGGAACACCTCGGCCATCATGACCCACACGACCGCGCCCCAGCCGAGCTCGTAGCCCACCAGGTAGAGCACCATCGCGACGAGCATCAGGATGCCCTTGGTGGTCACGTCGTGCACCTCGATCACGATGAACCCGGCCGCGACGAGCGTGATAACCATGAGCACGTTGCCGATCAACAGCAGCGGCTTGCGGCCCCAGCGGTCGACGACGAACACCACCCACGCGGTGAACAGGAACTTCGTGATACCCAGCAGCACACCGGACAGCAGCGCCGCCTGCGTGGCGAAGCCGAGGCCGATCAGCATCGTCGGGAAGTACGCGTTGACCGCGTTGACACCGCTGAACTGCTGGCCGACGGCGAGCAGCAGAGCCACGATCAGCATCGGGCGCACCATCGGCGCCCACAGGTCGCGGAAGCGCGTCTTGGCCGATTCCGTGTCGAGGCGGATGACCTCGCGGATGGTGCTGATCTCCTCGTCGACGTTCACCGAGTTGCCGTGCGAGCTCTTGAGCACCGAGCGCGCCTGCTCCTCCTGGCCGTTGGCGAGCAGCCACCGCGGCGTCTCGGGCAGGAAGATCAGGCCCACGAGCAGGATCACGGCCGGCACGACGGCACCGGCGAACATCAGCCGCCAGTTGCCGGACGGGCCGAGGCCGTAGCTCACGAGGAACGCGATCAGGATGCCGAGCACGATGAAGATCTGGTTGAGCGCGCCCATGGCGCCGCGCTGGCGGGCCGGGGCCAGCTCGGACAGGTAGGTCGGCACCGTGGACGAGGAAAATCCGATGCCGACGCCGATCACGAGCCGCGAGATGATCAGCAGCGCGAAGCTCAGCGAGACGCTCGCCGCGATCGTGCCGATGATGACGATGACCGCGGCCACCATGATCGTGCGGCGCCGGCCCAATTTCTCGTTCATCCGCGAGGAGAAGAGAGCACCGACGATCGCGCCGACCGACAGGCTGGCGGTGATCACGCCCTTGTCCCACCCGGTCAGGTTCCAGGTCTTGCCGATGAACGGCAGCACACCCGAAATGACACCGAGGTCGTAACCGAACAGGATGCCGCCGAGGGCACCGAAGAAGTACAACGTGGTCCTGTTGATGGGCCGCCGCGCCGCGGCTGTCTGTGTCATTGCCGAGCCGTCTCTTTCTGGGGCTGGCCGGCCGGTCCGGTTCGCTGGGGGGTGGCCAGCGCCGTCGGGCCGAGCATGGTGGGTCTCGAATAGCCGGGTTTCCTGGCTGGGCGCGCCGGAGTTTCACAGCGCAGGGCTGTGAAACGGCTGGTTCCCCCGCCCGCGACGCCTTTCCTCGTCACGGAACGTTCAGCCGCCAAATCCGCCGGCGCGTTCCGACGAACTTCGCCGTACACATTCACACGCAGCTCATCCGTGGGCAATACACCGGCTGATAACTATTCAGTCACGTGACTGGTGTTCACATATGTGGACGGGGTAAGGGCGAGAGTGCCCAGGTCAGGCGCGGTGGTACAGACAATCCGGATTTCCGGTGTCGTCTCGGAACCGCGCGCATACGCCGTTCGTCGTACGGTGTCGTCTGGTCATCTGGGGAAGACGAGGTACGCATGGGCGCGGGGTTCGAAGTCGTTCCGGCGACGGTGAGTGAGGCGGCGGGCCACGCCCACCGCGCGGCCGCGACCGTGCGTCCGGTGGACCTCGCCGGCCCGCTCAGTGGGATCGCGACCGGGATGCCGGGTGGGACAAGCGCGACCGCGGCGGCGCAGCTGAGCGATGTCTGGCACGAGGCCGTGCCGCAGTGGGCGACCGACGCGGACGCGTACGGCGAACAGCTCGACGACGCCGCGCGCGGTTACCGCGGCACCGAGCAGCAGGCCGCGGACGACGTGAACGGGGCGGGCCGGTGATCACCTGGGGCGATGTGCGGAGCTGGAACGCCGGGGCGATCGGCACGGTGGCCGATCTGCTGAACCAACGCTGCGAGCAACTCCTGGCCGCCGACGGCGACGTCGAAGGCATGTCGCGCCTCGACGGCTGGACCGGTGACGCCGCGACGGCCGCGCGGGCTCGCGGCACCGCGTTGACCACGAGACTCGAACAGCTCGTGGCCGAGGCTTCGGCCGTGCGGCGTGGCGCGCACGAGACGCAGCTGGCCGTGGAACGGATCACCGCCGACGTGCGCGATACCGACGATTTGGCTTCGCACAACGGGTTCGCCATCGACGACGGCGGCTGGGTCACCCCCGTGCCGGGCCCGGGAGCGGCACCCGACGAGCGGATCCGCGTCGAGCTCTCCGACCGGATCGAGCAGATCCTGCGCCAGGCCACCGATGTCGACGCCGATTTCGCGGCCATCCTCACACGCGCAGCGCGCGGCGAGATCACCGACCAAGGCGCCACAACCCTTGCGCAGGCGGCCGACGCCGGCGCCGCGCAGAGCGGCCTGTCCACCATCGGCCCGCCGCAGGGCGGCACGCCCGGCGACAACCGCGCGTGGTGGGACAGCCTGTCGACCACCTCGCAGGGCACGATCCTGCGCGACAACCCGGACCTCGTGCGCAACCTCGACGGCGTCCCCGTCAAGGACCGTGACGCCGCCAACCGCCTTGTCCTGCAACGGGAAATGACCCGTCTCCGCAACGATCCGAGCGACGACGCGAAGGCGAAGCTGCGCGGGCTCACCGACATCGACAATCGCCTGAACGGCACCGGTCCCGGCAAGCCGCAGGCGTACCTGGTCCAGCTCGACACCAGCGGCGACGGCAAAGCCGTGGTCGCCGCGGGAAACCCCGACACCGCAACGGATGTCGCCACGTACGTGCCCGGCACCGGCAGTGAGCTCTCGAAGATCGGCGGCGACCTCGGGCGCTCGGACAAGATGTGGCAGTCGGCGACGATGGCGGGTTCGCCCTCGCCGTCCGTGATCACGTGGGTCGGATACGACGCGCCGGACGAACTGTGGGACGCGGCCGGCGAAAGCTATGCGGACCACGGAAAAGCCGACCTCTCGAACTTCGAGGAAGGCCTGCGCGCCTCGCACGACGGCACGCCGTCGCACAACACCGTGCTCGGCCACAGCTACGGCACCACGGTAGTCGGCCACGCCGCGCGCGACGGTGGCCTCGACGCCGACGAGATCGTGTTCGTCGCGAGCCCGGGCGTCGGCGTCGACCACGCGAACCAGCTGCACCTCGACGGCGTGCCGCAGGACCAGGTGGCGCAGCACGTGCACTCCACCGTCGCCGAGCACGACATGATCAAGATCACCAACGTCGGCGTCGCCGGCCACGACCCGCTGGGCCCGAACCCGGCGGGCTCGGGCTTCGGCGGCCAGGTCTTCGACTCCGCGCCCGGCACCAAGGGGCCGTGGTACGAGGGCGGGCTTTCCGGTGCGGCGCACAGCCAGTACTGGGAGGACAACAACCCCTCGCTGCGCAGCTTCGGCCGCATCATCGCGGGGAAGCCGGGGTGAGCGCCCGCCGCGCGCTCGCCACGCTGACCGTCCTGCTGACCTGTGTCGCCTGCTCCCCCGGAGGTGGGGCCATGGAAACCACGATGACCGAGAAACAAGCCCACGACCGGGTCGAGGACTACGTGCGCGCCGCGTTCGAGGCGTTGCCGGGCACCGCGTCGCGCACCTTGTTCTCGCAGAACCGGTCCGAGTGCACGGACCCGACCGACGACGGCCCGCCAGGGCGCTTCGAGATCTCGGTGACCTACGAGATCACCGGCGTGCAGGTGGCGGCGTTCGGCGAGCACTTCGACGCCGTCGTCACCTGGTGGCGGGCGCATGGCTTCACCGTCGTCACCGATCGGCGGCCGACCGACCAATACGTGTTCGTGCGCAACGCTTCCGACAGCTTCGACATGTCGATCCAGGCCAACGACCTCGGCAAGCTGTACCTCGGGGCGACCTCGCCGTGCGTGTGGCCGAACGGGGTGCCGGAAGCCGCGGGGGAGCCCGCCGAAACCGCCGCGGCCTCGGCGCCGGAGCCCCCCGAACCGGCTCCGAAACCGCAGCCGCGTCCTCGTCGTGCGGCGGTGGACGACGAGGACTTCGGCGAGACGAGCTGGTCGGACGGCGGCACGGCCTTCTGACTCAGGCCGACCGCACGGCCGAGTAGCCGCCGTCGACGCTGAGCGTGGTGCCGTGGATGTTCAGCGCGTCGTCGCCCGCCAGGAACAGCACGGCGTTCGCGATCTCCTCCGGCGTGCTCGCGCGCCGCGACGGGATGGTCGCGAGCATCGGCTGCACGCGCTCCAGCGCCTGATCGGACCCGGCGATGCGCTCGGTGAACGTGGGCCCGGGCGCGACGGTGTTCACGCGCACGCCCGACGGCCCGTACTCGGCGGCCCACGACTTGGTCAGCGAGTGCACTGCGGCTTTAGTGGTGCTGTAAAGCGCCGAGCCGGCCATCCCGTCGAGGCCGTTGATGGAGCCGAGGTTCACGATCGCGCCGCTGCCGCGCGCGGCCATGCCCGGCGCGAGCAGGCCGGTGAGCAGCATCGGCGCCTTGATGTTCACGGCGAGCGCGGCGTCGATGAGCTCTTCGGCCAGATCCGTGGTGGGCGACGGGAAGATCAGCAGGGCGGCGTTGTTGACGAGGATGTCGAGCGCGCCGCCGGCTGCCCGTTCGGCGGCTTCGACGAGCTCGCGCACGGCGGCGCCGGTGGTGAGGTCGGCGCGCAGGAACGTGGCGCGGCCGCCTTCTTCGGCGATGCCGGCGGTCACCTTCTCGCCGCGTTCGGCGTCGCGGCCGCTCACCAGTACGTGGGCGCCCTCGGCGGCGAACGCGCGCGCGATGGCGACGCCGATCCCGCCCGTCGACCCGGTGACGAGTGCGGTGCGGCCTTCGAAACGTGAGGTCACGGTGGAGCTTCCTTTCGTGGAATGGACTGGCGGGTTCAACCGTGCCCGCGCTAGATTGGACCGGCAAGTCCAGAAAGGTGTGCTCGTGACCCAGACACTCACCGCCAAGGGCGCCGCGACCCGGCAGCGCATTGTCGAGGGCGCCGCCGCGGAGATCCGCGAGCGCGGTGTGTTCGACACCACGCTCGACGACGTCCGTGCGCGCACCGGCACCAGCAAAAGCCAGCTGTTCCACTACTTTCCCGAGGGCAAGGAGCAGCTGCTGCTGGCCGTCGCGGAGTTCGAGGCCGAGCAGGTGCTCGGTTCGCAGGAGCCCTACCTCAGTGCCCTGCGCACGTGGGACGCGTGGCAGTCGTGGCGCGACACCGTGGTGGCGCACTACACCGAGCAGGGACAGCTCTGCCCGCTCAACGTCGTGATGTCGCAGATGGGCCGCAACACCCCGGGCGCGCAGGCGGTGTCGACGCAGCTGGTGGAGCGCTGGCTCGCCGAGCTCGCGGCCGGCATCCGCCACCTGCAGGCGGCCGGCGAGGTGGGATCGTCGGTCGACCCTTCGCGTGCGGCGTCGGCTTTGCTGTCCGGGCTGCAGGGCGGGGTGGTAATGCTGCTGTCCACGGGGTCGGCGGAGCATCTGGAGAACGCGCTGGACGTGGCGATCGAGAACCTGCGGCGGAGCTAGTTCGGATCGGGATACCGCGAAACGTGCGCGGTATCCTGGCGGTGTGGAAACAGTCGCGGATCCCGAGGTCGTCCGGGCGTTGCGCGCGCTGGCCAACCCCGTGCGGCTGCAGCTGCTCGCGTGGCTGCGTGAGCCCGCGCAGCACTTCCCGCTGGACGGTGGAGTCCTCGACGTCGGCGTCTGCGTGAGCCACATCCAGGCGAAGGCGGGCTTGGCGCAGTCGACGGTGTCGGCGTACCTCGCGGAGCTGGAGCGCGCGGGCCTGGTGCGGTCCACGCGGGTGGGGAAGTGGACGCACTACCGGCGCGACGAGGAGCGGATCGCTTCGCTGGTTTCGGTGCTGGGTCAGACGTTGTAGGTCTCTGTGGTTCTGGCTCGGGCTTCGTGGTTGCGCTTCATATCGTAATTCTGCGATACTTCGATGTGTGACTCGAGGAGATGGCATGGACGGGCTGGGGAAGTTCGGGATCTGGACGTTCGACTTCGAACACCAGCCCGCCGCATTGATGCGTGATTCGGTGCAGGAGCTGGAAGAGCAGGGCTGGCGCGCGATCTGGGTGCCGGAGCTGCTGGGCCGCGAAGCCCTGACGCACGCGGGTTTCCTGCTCGCTGCGACCCAGTGGATGCACGTCGTCAACGGCATCGCGCAGATCTGGTCCCGCGAGGCCCGCTGGACACAAGGCGCCGCCCACCTGCTCGCCGACGCCTACCCTGGCCGCCACGTCCTCGGCCTCGGCTACGGCGGCGCTCGTTCCGACGTCAAACCGCTGGCCGCCATGGCCGCGTACCTGGACGAGATGGACGCGGTGCAGAGCCCGAACCCTGCTCCCGCGTCGCCGATCCGCCGCATCCTGGCCGCCTACGGACCCAAGATGCTGCAATTGGCGCGCGACCGCGCTTCCGGCGCTCACGCGTACCACGTCACCGTCGACCACACCGCCCAAGCACGCGAGATCCTCGGCCCGGACGCCTTCCTGGGCGTCGAGCACGCCGTCCTCTTCGAACCCGACCCGGCCGTTGCCCGCGCCACCGCGCGCGAACATCTGGCGCGCTACCTGACGTCGACGTACAACGTCGCCAAATTCCGCCGCCTCGGCTACACCGAAGCCGAAATCTCGAACGGCGGCTCCGACCGCCTCATCGACGCCCTCGTCTTCTGGGGCGACGTCGATACGGTCGTGGAGAAGCTCCGCGGCCACCTCGCAGCGGGTGCGGACCACGTCGGGATCCAGGTCATCGGCACCCCGCCGGGCACGTCGGCCATGCCCCACTGGCGCCGCCTCGGCGAAGCCCTGCTGCCGGACAACTGACCCCCAGAAACGCCGACAGGCCGGCTCATCGACCGAAGTCGGTGAGCCGGCCCTGCGCGACCCGGTTACCCGGGGTCTGAGGCGAGGTTCAGGCGTTCTTGATCGCCGAGACCTCGAACTCGAGGGTGACCTTGTCGGACACCAGCACGCCGCCGGTCTCGAGCGCGGCGTTCCAGGTGATGCCGTAGTCCTTGCGGGAGATCGTGGTGGAGCCCTCGAAGCCCACGCGGTCGTTGCCGAACGGGTCCTTCGCCGAGCCCTCGAACTCGAAGGGGATGGTGATGGACTTGGCAACGCCCTTGATGGTGAGGTCGCCGGTCACGTCGAAGCTGGTGTCGCCGGTCTGGGTGATGCCGGTGGACACGAAGGTGATCTGCGGGTACTCGTCCATCGAGAGGAAGTCGTTGCTGCGGATGTGACCGTCGCGGTCGGCGTTGCGGGTGTCGATGCTGTGCGCCTGGATGGTGACCTTGGCGCTCGAGTTCGCCGGGTTCTCACCATCGACGGTGAAGGTGCCGTCGAACTCGTTGAACGCGCCGCGGACCTTCGTCACCATCGCGTGGCGGGCGACGAAGCCGATGCGGCTGTGGGCGGCGTCGATCGTGTATTCGCCGGTCAGCTGGGGGTAAGTGGTGGTCGCGCTGGTCATGAGATCTCTTCCTTCGGGGTTCGCTCCCCCAACCGCTTGGTTGAGGGCTCAACAAGACTCTAGCCCACATAACCTGATTGCGCGAGCAAGTATTCCGGTAGACTGCCCATATGGTGGACAGAGTGCCGTTGAGCAGGGAAGAAGAGGCCGTGTGGCGGCCGTTGACGCGGATCATCACCGTGTTGCCGCGCGTGCTGGAAGACCATTTCGTGAACGAGACCGGCATCTCGATGACCGACTACACCGTGCTCGTGTCCCTGTCCGAGGCCGAGGAGGGGTGGCTGCGGCTGTCCGACCTGGCCAAGGCCACGGCGCTCTCGCTCAGCCGCATCAGCCGCGTCGTCGACAGCCTGGTCAAGCGCGGCCTGGTGGAGAAGGTCAAGTGCGAGAGCGACGGCCGCGCGGCCAACGCGTCGCTCACCGAATCGGGTCGGGCGAAGCTCGCGGGCGCCTACCCCGGGCACCTCGCGCGCGTACGGTCGCACCTGTTCGACCACCTGACCCCCGATGAGATCCGCGGCGCGGGCCCGATCCTCGCGCGGGTCGCCGCGGCGCTGGAGCCGGACGGCGCCCAGCCGTGTCCCGAGTGACCTGCAACCCTTCGACGAAAGTGGTGTCATGACCGCCGACAAGGGCGAGTTCAAGCGCGACCAGAACTACATCCCCGACCGCATCACCGCCGACGGCCGCGACGGCTGGCCTGTGGAGCCCGGCCGCTACCGCCTCGTGATCGCCCGCGCGTGCCCGTGGGCCAACCGCGCGTCGATCGTGCGCCGGCTGCTGGGCCTGGAAGACGTGCTGTCCATGGGCATCTGCGGGCCGACGCACGACCAGCGCAGCTGGACGTTCGACCTCGACCCGGGCGGGCGCGACCCCGTGCTGGGCATCGAGCGCCTGCAGGAGGCTTTCTTCAAGCGCGACCCGCAGTACCCGCGTGGCATCACCGTGCCGGCGATCGTCGACGTGCCGACCGGCCAGGTCGTGACCAACGACTTCAAGCAGATGACGCTCGACCTCTCCCTGGAGTGGCGCGCGTACCACCGCGAAGGCGCGCCGGACCTGTACCCGGAACCCCTGCGCGACGAGATCGACGACGTCGCCGACAAGGTGTTCCGCGACGTGAACAACGGCGTGTACCAGGCCGGTTTCGCCAGTTCCCAGGAGGCGTACGAGAAGGCGTACAACGCGCTCTTCGCCCGTCTCGACTGGCTCTCCGAGCGCCTCGCGAACCAGCGCTACCTCGTCGGTGACACCATCACCGAGGCCGACGTGCGGCTGTTCACCACGCTCGTCCGCTTCGACCCGGTGTACCACGGCCACTTCAAGTGCAACCGCGAGAAGCTCACCGAGATGCCGGTGCTGTGGGCCTACACGCGCGACCTGTTCCAGACCCCCGGTTTCGGTGACACGATCGACTTCGACCAGGTCAAGGAGCACTACTACGTGGTGCACCGCTCCATCAACCCGACGGGCGTCATCCCCGCCGGACCCGACCTGTCGGGCTGGCTGACTCCGCACGGCCGCGAAGAGCTGGGCGGCCGTCCGTTCGGCGACGGCACCCCGCCGGGGCCGCCGATCGAAGGCGAGCAGGTGCCTTCGCTGGCGGCGTGACGAGTTTCGTCATTGCCGGGCCCACGAGGGCAGCACCCTTACCCGAGGTCTCCCGGACCTGCGCCGATGCCGCCGGTCCGGGGGACGCTCGCGGGTAGCGTCGCGCTCATGACGAGGGTGGTGTTCCTGCTCGCACCTCAGGCGTACCTGCTGGACATCGCGGGCGCGGCCGACGTGTTCCTCGCCGCGCGTTCGCTGGGCCTGCCCTACGAGCTGGCCTACTTCGCCGAAGAACCCGACGTGCCCACCGCCGAGGGTCTGCCAGTGCGCGCCTCGACCCGCGTCCCCGTCCTCAGCCGCGACGACATCCTCGTGGTCCCCGGCGGCGCCGGCTTCACTCCGGGCGTCGCCCCGGCCATGCCACGCGGGCTCGACCTGCTGCGCGTCCACCACTCCGCGGGCGGCCTCGTCGCGAGCGTCTGCGCGGGCACCGTCGCCCTCGCCGAGGCGGGCCTGCTCGACGGTCACCGCTGCACCACCCACCACGACCTCCAAGACGACCTCGCCCTGCACTACCCGGCCACCACCGTGGTCCGCGACGTGCTCTACGTCGTCGACGGCCGCGTCGCCTCCTCCGCCGGCATGGCCAGCGGCATCGACCTGGCGCTGCACCTCGTCGCCACCGCCCACGGCCCCGGCGTCGCAGGCCGCATCGCGCGTTCGCTCGTCTTCTACGCACGCCGCAACGGCCAGCAGTCCGTCACCGGCCTGCTCCGCCACCGCAACCACCTGTCCGACCTGGTGCATCGCGTGCAGGACCTGATCGAGACGCGCTACGCGGAACCCCTGCGCCTTTCGTCCCTGGCGCGGGAACTGGGCTGCAGCGAGCGGACCGTGACGCGGCACTTCGTCGACGCGGTGGGGATGACTCCGTTGCGCTATCAGCAAACGCTGCGGTTGGAACACGCCGAGCACTTGCTGGCGGACGGGTCGACTCTCGAGGCTGCAGCTCGCAGTGCCGGCTTTGCGGACTCGCGGTCGCTGCGGTTGTTGCGGAAGTCGAAGGAACTGCAGCACCAGTAGGTTTTGTCCACAACGGAGCTATGGGTGAGCCGTCGCCCGACAAGCGCCAGCTCACCCACCCGAGAAATCCTTACACCGCAACCCGTCCGCCATCCACCGGCAGCACCGCGCCGTGGATGAAGCTCGCGCCGCCGGTCACCAGGAACACGATCGCCGCCGCGATCTCGTCCGGGCCGGCGGGGCGGCCGGCAGGGGCGAGCGACGCGAGCTGATCCAGGCTTTCGCCCATCACGGCCGTGCCTTCGGTGCGTGTCGGGCCCGGGCTGACGGCGTTCACGCGCACGCCGCGCGGGCCGAATTCCGCGGACCACGACTTCGTCAGCAGCTCGAGCGCCGCCTTGCTGGAGCCGTAGAGGCCCATGCCCGCGGCACCGAACTCGGCGACCATGGTGGACACGTTCACGATCGACCCCGCGCCGCGCGTGGCCATCGCCGGCGCGAGGGCCGCGACGAGGAAGTACGGCGCCTTCACGTTCAGCGCGTACACCGCGTCGAAGTCCTGCTCCGACGTGTCCTCGGTGGGGCCGAAGGGGAACACGCCGGCGCTGTTCACCAGCACGTCGACGCGTCCCGTCACCGCGAGGGCGCGAGAAGCGAGGTCCTGCGCCGAGGCCGCGTCGGCGAGGTCGGAAGCCAGGAACGCGGCCTGCCCGCCCTCGGTGACGATCTCCTTCACCACCTGCTCACCACGGCCGGCGTCGCGACCGCTCACCAGCACGTGGGCGCCGAGCTTCGCCAGCGCCACCGCCGTCGCGCGCCCGATGCCGCTCGTCGCGCCCGTGACCAGAGCGGTGGTTCCCGACAGTTCTGCCGTCATTTCAGTCACTTCTCCCGAGTCCGGCCGCGCTGTGGTGCGCAGCCGCCTCGTTCAAGCGAAACAGCCCGGTCAGCCTTCCGACCTGGCGATACAGCTCGCTTATGACCCCTATAAGACGTCCAGTGCCGCCACCAGATGCCCGAGGTCACGCCGGTGCGACGACGCCGCCCACACCGCCCACGTCCGCCGCACGAGTGGAGACCCGATCAGCGGACACCACGCCAGGTGCTCGGGGATGGGCTGCGTCCAGTTCGGCGGCGCGAGCGTGAACGTGCCACCCGCGCTCACGGCTGCGAACTTGAGCTCGGAGATCAGCGAGTGCCCTGCCGTCGGATCGGGGCCGATTTCGAGACCGTGCGAACGGAAGATCGCGGTCACCTCGTCGTACCACGCCGGACTGCCCTCCCTCGGGAACCCGATCCACTCCAGCCCGACCAGCGCGTCGAGCCGGATTCCGTCGGGCCCCGCGAGCTTGCCGGCCTGCTCCTTCGACAGCAGCACCCCGAGCTTCTCCTCCAGCACCGGCATCGCGTCGAGCTCCGGCCCCACCGGTCGCTCGCGCACGAGGCCCAACTCGAGCTCGCCCTTCTGCAACAGCCCGAACTGCCCGGTCGTCGACGCGTGCACCACCTGCACCCTCGTGTCCGGAAACGCGGCGGCCAGATCGGCCAACGCCCGCGCCATCAAATCCGGCGGCAACTCCAACGGCATCCCGACGCGCAACAGAATCCCCGACGCATGCCGCGTCACCGCCGCCACCGCCTGGTCATGCCTCGCCAGCACCGCGCGAGCCTCACCCGCCAACGTCATCCCGGCCTCCGTGGGCTGCACACCCGCGTTGCTGCGGACCAGCAACTGCACCCCCAGCTGCCGCTCCAGCGCCTGCACCGTCTGCGACACCGCCGGCTGGCTCACGTGCAACCGCCGCGCCGCCGCCGACAGCCCACCCTCCTCGACCACGGCGACGAAGGCGCGCATTTCTCGGATCTCCATGGGGTTCATCGCACCATGGGTGTCTATGAGGGGGTGGGTGGCGGTGTCTCGGCGTCCGGGCGTGGTGGGGGTGGTGGAGGATCGTGCCGTCCTTGTGGGACCCCTTGGTGACCCATCTGTCCAACTGTCACATTCCGACCGTCACGCGGCTCAGCCACTTTTGGAACGCGCCGGGTCAGCGGGCCAGCCATCTTCGAAATGGTCACTGATCGGCAGAAGCCGTGTGGTTTCACCTTCATCGGGGGCCGGCCGGGGAAAGGTCGGGGGATTGGTTGAGGAGATCTTGGGTTGGGTAGACCCGCCATCTTCCGGGTAGATGGCGTATCTGGCGGAAAGTGGGTGCTTGGCCGTCGGTGGAGGGCCTACTGCAGGTTCGTGTGGCGACCGGTGAACCTTAGTGTTGCTCGAGAACCCCTGTGACCATGGTGCCCAAGGTATCCATGCTCATCGGTTCCGCATCATCCACATTGATCAAGTGGCCCAACCGCACTGCGTCGGGTGAGCTGTGGTCTGGGCCGCCGCTCAGTTCGTAGGCTGTCTTCAGTAGGTGTGTCGCGTTTTCCGCTTGGCCGATGCGAAGGGCGTGATCTGCAATCCCCACGACCACTTGTGACAAATACATCGCGTCGCCGGCTGTGGTGGTCAGGTCGAAGGCGGCGCGCCGTCGGGCTGCGGCCTTGGCGAGGTTTCCATTGTCCGCGTCCACGAATGCGCGGGACTGAGTCATCATTGCTTGGAACAGGGGATGCAAGGGCAGGTGCTGGACCAAGCTGTCGGCCCGGTCAAAGAACCTGACCGCAGAGCCGGCGTCTCCGCGCCACCGGGCCAGGTCGCCCTTGGCCTGAGCGAGGCCGGCGAGTGCGTCCGGGGAAACTACTACCGCCGCGTCACGGTCGGCGGCGGCGAGGGCGGCGTCGGCGGAAGCGGGATCGCCCATCAGCCAGAAGAGTTGGGCTTGGCGGCCCCAGATGTACAGGACGTCTTCCAGCGTGCCGATTTCCGTGACGACGTCGATGGCTTCGGAGTAGTGGTCGACGGCTCGGTGGAGTTCGCCGTTGCGGGCGATGAGTTCGGCGAGGCTGCTCAGGGCCAGGGAGCGGCCCCAGCGTTCGCCGGTGAGGCGGAACAAGCGCACGGATTCTTCGAGGTCGGCTTCGGTGGCGGCGCGGCCGTGGCTGGTGTTGAACTGCAGGCGGGCGCGGGTGAGGCGGGCGTGGGCGCGGAGCCAGGGGTCTTCGTCGGCCAGGAGGGTGTCCAAAGTGTCCAGACGTGGGGGTGCGCCGGTTGGGGTGCCGGACAACAGTTGTTCGAGCGGGGCCATGAAGCGGAGGGCCGGGTGGGCGCGCGGGCCGCCTTCCGTCAGTTCCATGGCGGTGTGGATCCAGGACTCGGCGGAGCGGTCGTCGGCCAAGCCGGCGGTGGAGAAGAGGACGCAGAGGGCATTGGCGGAGGCGCGGTCTTCGTTGTCCACCTCGCCGGGGACGGCGAGGGCGGCGACGATCAGTTCCATGCCTTCGGCGCGGTGACCGCCCAGGAGCCAGTACCAGCCGGAGGCGACGACGAGGCGGATCGCCGTGGCCGCGTCGCCTGCGGTGATGGCGGAGCGGACGGCGGAGGTGAGGTTGCCGTGGTCAGCGGTGAGGCGGGCGAGCCATTCGAGCTGTTCGGCGCGGCGCAGGTGGGGATCGGCGGCTTCGGCGAGCTGGGCGAACCAGGTGGCGTGGGCGCGTCGCAACAGCTCGGGTTCGGCAGCTTCGGTGAGGCGCTCCAGGGCGTAGGCCTTGATGGTTTCGAGCATGGTGTAGCGCGGTTCGGGCGTGTCCGAAACGACGAGGAGAGACTTGTCGACAAGGGCTGTGAGCAGGTCAGGAGCGTCCTCGGTGCCACAGACCGCAACGGCTGCTTCGGAGGTGGCGCCGCCGGAGAAGACGGCGAGGCGGCGCAGCAGGGTGCGCTCGGCGTCGGACAGGAGTTCCCAGCTCCAGTCGACCACGGCGCGCAAGGTGCGGTGCCGGGGGAGCGCGGTGCGGCTGCCGGCGGTCAGGAGACGGAAGCGGTCGTCGAGGCGGGCGGCCAGTTGGGCGATGGTGAGGGAGCGCAGGCGCGCGGCGGCCAGTTCGACGGCGAGGGGCATGCCGTCGAGGGCGCGGCAGATGCTGGTGACGGCGTCGACGGTCGACGCGTTCACCTCGAAGCCCGGGCGTACCGCCGCGGCGCGGTCCGCGAGGAGGCGCACGGAAGCGCAGGCCATGGCGTCGGCGACGCTCGCGTCCTGCGGTGGCAGGGCAAGCGGCTCCACCGGCCACAACGCTTCCCCCGTGACGGCGAGCGGTTCGCGGCTCGTCGCGACGATGCGCAAGCGGGGGCATTCGCCGAGGAGCCGTTCGGCCAGCTCGGCGGCGGCGTCGATGACGTGCTCGCAGTTGTCGAGCACCAGCAGCGCTTCGCGGTCGCGCAGGGCGCCGACGGCCCGGTCGACGGGCGTGCCGCCGGCGGTCAGGCCGAGCTGGCCCTGTTCGCGCAGGCCGAGAGTGGTCAGGACGGTCTGCGCGACGTCGGCGCCGTCGGCGATGGGGGCGAGCTCGACGAGCCAGACGTCGCCGCGCGTGCGATCGAGGAGCGTGCGGGCGGTTTCGGTGGCCAGGCGCGTTTTCCCGGCGCCGCCCGGGCCGGTCAGCGTGGTGAGGCGGTATTCGGCGACGAGCTTGGCAACCTGGGCGACGTCGGCGTCGCGGCCGACGAAGCTCGTGAGGCCGGCGCGCAGGTTGTTGCGCTGCTCGTCGTGACTGTCCACAGGGGAATCGCGCAGGATTGCCGTGTGCAGCGCGGAAAGCTGCGCCGACGGGTCCGTGCCGAGCTCTTCCGCGAGGGCTTTGCGGACGCGTTCGTAGGCCGTCAGCGCGTCGGCAGGCCGCCCGGCGGCGCACAGGGCGCGCATGAGCGCGGCCGCGAGGCGTTCGCGTAACGGGTGTTCCGACAGGAGCGTGGTGAGCTCCGCGACCAGCTCCTCGCCGCCGCCCAACCGCAACGCTGCCTCGGCGTGGTCCTCCGCCGCGCCCAACCGCAGCTCGGTGAGCCGGGCGAGCGGGGCTTGGAAATAGGTGCTGTCGGCTTGACCGGGACCCCGCCACAGATCCAGCGCCTCCCGCAGCAACGTGACGGTCTCCGCATCGCCCACCTGCCGCGCCTTCGCGACCAGCTCCTCGAACCGCGTCGCGTCCACACTCACCGACAGCCGGTACCCCGTGGGCGTCGACTCCAGCGTCACCCCGGCCTTGCGCAGCCGCGAAACGAGCGCCTGCAACGCGTTGGCAGTCGCCGGCGGGTGCTCACCCCACACCGCGTCGACCAGCCGGGCCGCCGACACCTCCCGGCCGGGCTCCAGCGCCAGCGCACTGAGCAGCGCCCGCAGCCGCGCGCCCGCGACCTCGACGGGCGCGCCGTCGTCCGTCCGGACCTCCAGAGGGCCGAGCAAGCTGATCCGCACCGCTCGATTCTGCCCGGTCCACGGCGGCGGCACCTCGGGGAGATCCCCGGAGTTCAACCGCGCGTTGCGCCTTGCCGCGCGGAATCGCTCGGACGGTGGTGATCGGCTGTCGATGGGCGGGATCCGTGGCTGATTCGGCTCTTGGAGAACTCGCCCAGTAGCCCCGGTTTCGCCGCTCAACGGCGACTGAACCGAAGTTGTCCACATCCACCCCGAGTTGTGGACAACTTCGCCCTCCGACTGGGTTGACCACGGGTTTTGTCGGGGGTGGCCGATAGACTGGACAAGGGCACGCCCCCCAGGGAGGGCGGGGGTCTGTCTGGCGGTGGAGGGGGCCAAGGGCGCACAGTTCGGCGGCTGGGTGCTGCGCCAGCCTCGGCGAGAATTACGCTCGCGATGTGGGTAACTTACGTTCGGTGAGCTTTCGAGGACGACGATGAGTTACCCGCCGCAGCCGGGTGGGCAGTGGCCCCAGCAGCCATACCCCCAGCAGCCGTACCCGCAGCAACAGCGGGCCCAACCCGGCTACCCACCACCCGGCTACCCGCAGCAGCCCAAGAAGCGGAGCCTCCTCTGGCTCTGGATCACCCTTGGCGTCGTCGTGGTGCTGGCGGCCGGCGTTGCGCTCACGGGCTTCGTCGCGCCCGGGTTCTTCCTGAACAAGAACCACCCGGTCGGCGCCGCTCGCACTCTGCCTGAGCCGCAGTTCATGAACGAGCTTCTCGGCAAGCTCAACGCCCACGACCTCGCCGGAGCCGCCGCGTATGTGTGCGAGTCGGCGGACGAGAGTCCGGCCTCGCTGGTGCACGGGCATTTCGCGGACCCGAACGTGGGGCACTACCGCGTCCGGGAGGTCGAGCCGCTGCACGAGATCACGCAGTTCGTGGGCGTCGACTCGGACTTCCCGGGAAACCCGACGCCCTACCGCGCCACGTTCATGCTGCGGCAGGGGCCCGACGGCGGGTTCTGCCTCTTCGGCGTCATCTGACCGGCGGCGACACTCCACGGCAAGCCGCGTCGTTCCCGGAGGTTGGCGCGGTTCGTACCTACAGTGGCCGGGTGACTACGCCAGCGCAGCACAAGCGCGAGCAGGCGACGGCGCGCGTCGCCCGGGTGCAGGAGACCATCCGGGCGCGGCTGGGTGCCCTGCCGGAAGCCGGGGATGAGCGGACGCGTGCCCTCGACAGCCTGGTCGACGCTGCGGAGGACCTGCTGCGCACGGAGCACGAGGTGGAGATCGCGACCGAGCAGGTGCGCGCGGCGAAGCTGGAGGCGCAGCGGGCCGGCGCGCAGCGGCTGTCGCTGTACCTGGCGGCGGCGCCTGTCGCGGTGGGGATGGTCGCCGGCGCGCTGATGCTGTTCGGCGGCATCAGCGCGGTGTGGATCCTGTTTGCGCTGCCGCTGCTCGGCGCCGGGCTGCGGATCGCGCTCGGGCCGCTCGGGCCGACGCCGCTGATGGTCGGCCGGCGGCTGCGCGCCGCGTACACGGGGGCGGCCGCGGCGGGGCTCACGGCCGCGTCGCTGCTGGTCCCGGGCGCCGTGCAGACGATCCTGGTGGTGCTCGCCGCGGTCGCGACCGCGGGCACTGTCGTGTTCCTGGTGCAGGAGGTCCGATGACCTACTCCGAGTACTACCCCGACACCGAGTACTACCCCGAAGGCGAGGAGGAAACGGACAGCGAGTTCGACGCGCTGTCCGAAACCGTCGACGGCATGCAGGAAACCGTCGTCGACCTCGAGTCGCGCACCGGGCGCGAGCTGACCGAGCTGCGCGAGACGTTCGAGTCCTTCTCCGACGCCCAGGTCCGCCACGAGTCCCGCCTCGACCTCGCCACGCGCCAGCTCGAACGGCTGCGCCAGCGCCTGCAGCTGCTCGAACGCGCGGTGCGCGTGTCGGAGAAGGTGCCGGTGGTGGACCTCGACGACGTCGGGCCCGCGTTGCGCAAGCTCGCCGCCGATGCCGAACGTCGCCACGCGCTGGCCGCGCAGCTGATGACGGCCAACCAGCGCCGGCCGTACGAAGAGGACATTGCGCGGCTGCCGCAGGCACGCGAAGCGTTGGCAGAGAGCGAAAACGCGCTCATCAACGTGCTCGCCATCCTCTCGGCCACCCAGCACGGCGACGAAAATCGTGGCAGCGCCGAGTCACGACTGTCCGAAGTGGTCGCCCGTCGCCGCGGTGTCCTCGATCGTCAGCTGCCCGCCGCGGTCAAGGACGTCGAAGCCGCGAAGCAGGTGCTCGACGCCGACGACGTCACGCGCACCCGCGTGCTGCCGCAGATCGAGAAGTCCGAACGCGACTGGGAAGAGCTGCACTCCAAGCTGCGCGAACGCATCACCGACGCGATCGGCTCCAGCGCACTGCTGCCCGTGTGGTTCACGCACGCGTTCGGCGTCGCCCCGCCGTCCGGTGCGGCGGGGGACCGGTGGATCCGCGCGGCGACGTCGGCGCTGGCCTACCGCGTGACCCACGGCGTAGCCGACCAGGCGCTGCCGCTGGGCGAGCCCCCGGCCGACGACACCGACTGGACCCAGCCCCAGTGGTCCTGGCGCGCCCGGCTCGAGCAGGACATCGAGGACCTCGACATCAGTGGAGACTGATCGGGTCTGACTAGGCCTGGGCGATCCGCACGAGGTTCCCCGCCGGGTCGCGCACGGCGGCGTCGCGCACGCCCCAGAACTGGTCGGCCGGCTCCTGCAGCACCTCGGCGCCGGGCGCGGCGGCGACCTTGGCGAACGTCTCGTCGAGGTTGTCCGTGCGCAGGTTGATCGCGCCGAGCTCCCCCTTGGCGAGCAACGCGGCCACGGTGTCGCCGTCGGCCTTGGACCGGCCGGCGTGCGGCTGCGACAGCACGATCTCGATCTCGGGCTGGGTGTCGGTGGTGAGGGTGACCCAGCGGAAGCCGTCGTTGGCGACCTCGTTGCGCACCTTGAACCCCAGCGTGTCTCTGTAGAACGCGACGGCCGCGTCGGGATCGTCGACGATCACGTGCACGGCGGCGATGGAAACAGTCATGCCGTGAGGTTATGCGGGCGCGCCGACGGACGCTTCTCCAAAACTGCTCTGCTGCGGCGCGCCGCCGGTCTTGCGCGGCCGCGTCGCCACCATCGTCTGGCACGGCGGCACCGCGGCTACGTGCTCGTGGTCGCGCGCGCGGTAGGCCGAGGGCGTGTCGCCGACTAGCTCCGTGAACCGCGCGGAAAACGACCCGAGGCTGGTACACCCGACGGCGAAGCACGCTTCGGTGACGGTGAGACCGTTGCGCAGCAGCGTCTTGGCGCGTTCGATGCGGCGGGTCATCAGGTAGGAGTACGGCGTCTCCGAGTACGCCTCGCGGAAGCGGCGGCTGAAGTGCGCCGTCGACATCAGCGCCGTGCGGGCGAGCGCGGGCACGTCGAGGGGTTCGGCGTACTCGCGGTCCATCCGGTCACGGGCCCGGCGCAATCTGCGCAGCTCGTCGAGGTCGGCGCTCATGGGCTCCATTCTGCACTGCTCAGCGTGGTTCCTCCGGCGATTGGTCCGAATCGGGCACGAGCGAGCGCTGCGCCCACGCCACGTCCCGCCATGCTCCGTGTTTCCACCCGATGCGCCGGTACGTGCCCACGGGCTCGAACCCCAGCGCCGTGTGCAGGCCGACGCTGGGCTCGTTCGGCAGCGTCATCCCCGCGACGGCCGTCCGGAACCCGCGCTCGGCGAGGCGTGCGAAGAGCGCTTCGTACAGCGCGCGGCCGCCACCCGTGCGTCGTCGCCCCAGCTCCAGGTACACGCTCACCTCGCACGACCAGCGGTACGCGGCGCGCTCCTTGAACGTCCCGCCGTACGCGTACCCGGTCACGCGTCCGTCGATCTCCAGCACCAACCACGCGTGCGTCTTCGCGACGCGCCTGATGCGCTCCGCCATTTCCACGCTGGTCGGCGGCTCCGTCTCGAACGTGATCGTCGTGTCGAGCACGTATGGCGCGTAGATCTCCGCGCACGCTTCGGCGTCGCGCTCGTCGGCGTCTCGGATCAGCATGGTTCACTATAGTAGCGGTTATTGGCTGTTATAGTGTCACCTTGTGACGGACCCCCTGTCAGCCTCCCTGGCCTCGACCCTGCGCGACGCCCGCCTCGCCCACGACCTCTCCGCCGGCACGCTGGCAGAACGCTCGGGCGTCTCGCGCGCCATGATCGGCAAAATCGAACGCGGTGAAGCCCAGCCCACGGCCGTGTTGCTCAGCCGCCTCGCGTCCGCTCTCGGCCTGACCTTGTCGGAACTCATCGCCCGCGCCGAGACCAGCTCCGACCGTCGCCTCATGCGCTTCTCCGAGCAGCCGACGTGGACTGATCCGGTCACGGGGTACGTGCGCCGCGCCGTCTCACCGCCGGGCTCCACGGAACTCGTCGAGGTCTCTCTCCCGGCCGGCGCTTCGGTCGGCTTCCCGGAGGATTCGTACGCGTTCGCGGACCACCGGATCTGGGTCTTGTCGGGCCACCTCCGCTTCGTCGAAGGCACCACCGTGCACGAACTCGACGCGGGGGATTGTCTGCACCTCGGCCGCCCGGTGCCGTGCACCTACGTGAACCCGACTGCGGACGTTTGCCGATATCTGGTGGTGCTGACGAAACGGTGACCGCGGACGTCTCGCCCGATAAGGTCTGCGTTCTTGGGGGGAAACATGACCGATGTGAAGATCCGCCGGCCCATCGGCGCGGGCGAAGCCCTAGCCGTCGCCGGCGGCCTGCTTTCCGGCGCTTTCGCGGCGTTCGCCTACTACAACGAAGTCCTCCGCCTCCTCGCCCACGCCTTCGTGCTGTGGATCGCGCTGGTGGTCGCCGTCTCCGCAGGCCGCGGCCCGCGCCGCGCGTACGTGCGCACCGTCGCCGCCCTCCTGCCCGCCGTGGTGGCGTTCTACGTCGGCAAGAAAGTCATGTACGGCCTCAAATACCCGGGCATGCCGTACGCGATCGACACCCAGACCCTGCTGCTGTGGTGCTTCCTGGCCGTCCTCGCGGGCACCCTCGGCCTGGCCTTCCGCTTCGTCGGCGCCCCCACCCGCGCCGGCACCCTCGCCACGGCGGCCGCCGTCGGCCTCCTCTTCGCGGACGCCGTCCGCGAATGGTCTCGCCTCGGCTCCCCCGCCCTGGCCGCGGCGACCCTGCTCGCTCTCGGCGTGGTGCTGGGCCTGGGGGTGCGTTCGCGGCGGCAGCTGGGGTTCGTGGCGTTGTGGGTGGTGCCGTTTGCCTTGGCTGCCACGGTGTTGGTGGCACTGCCCGACGTTCTCGAATCGTTGGTCTGACTGTCCCGTGTCCGGCGGCCACAAAACCGGCCGGCACCCGAAAGGGCACCGGCCGGCAATCGAAAACCCTCAGACCAACTCCGGAATCACCTTCGACGCGAAAAGCTCGAGGCCCGACCGGTCGTACGCCGCCTCCACGAAGTAGGAGATCGCGTACGTCATCCCGAGATCTTCCATCTCCTTCAGCCGCTCCACGATCTGCTCCGGCGTGCCCACCAGCGGGCCGTTCTCGAAGCTGGTGACGGTGGACTCCAGCACATCCGCCGGCAGATACCGCTCGTAGTGCGAACGGATCCACGCCAG
The DNA here is from genome assembly GCF_040607795.1 of Amycolatopsis sp. NPDC005232. Classification (NCBI taxonomy): domain Bacteria; kingdom Bacillati; phylum Actinomycetota; class Actinomycetes; order Pseudonocardiales; family Pseudonocardiaceae; genus Amycolatopsis; species Amycolatopsis sp. NPDC005232. The sequence goes on from NZ_JBEXHL010000038.1 coordinate 35,517, forward strand.
CCGGTCCTGCACGTCCTTCTCGGTTTCGCCGATCACGACGTTGTAGTTGGCCGAGCGGACGATCGAACCGAAGTCCGTGCCGAGGTCCTTGCAGTGGCCCTCCAGCACCGACGACTTGTGCTTGAAGCCCTCGACGTCGCCGACGAAGTTGGTGTACTGGGCGTACTTCGCGGCCGTGCGGAGGGTCTTCTTCTCGCCGCCGCCGGCGATCCACAGGGGGATTCCGCCGTCCTGCAAGGGAAGGGGGCGGGAGATGGCGCCGTCGACCTGGTAGTGCTTGCCGTCGAGGGTGGCTTTGCCCTCGGTCCACAGCTGGCGCATGATCTCGACGCCCTCGTCGAGCATGCCGAGGCGCTCACCGGCGCTGGGGAAGCCGTAGCCGTACGCGCGCCACTCGTGCTCGTACCAGCCGCCGCCGATGCCCATCTCCACGCGGCCGCCGGAGATCACGTCGATGGTGGCCGCGACCTTCGCGAGGTACGCGGGGTTGCGGTACGCCATGCAGGTGCACATCTGCCCCAGCCGCACGCGCGAAGTCGCGGCGCCGTAGGCCGCCATGAGGCTCCACGCCTCGTGGGTGGCTTCGTCGCTCGGCACGGGCACGGTGTGGAAGTGGTCGTAGACCCAGATCGACTCGAACGGTCCCGCGTCGGCGAAGCGGGCGAGGTCGAGCATGGTGGTCCAGTGGTCGGCCGGGTCGATATCGACGAGGTCGTGACGCCAGCCCTGGGGAACGAACATTCCGAATCGCATGGGCCCGACCCTAGGCCTGGAGCGCACTCCAGGTCCTGCTGAACCGGTGATAACTCACAGTTTCGGCAGCTGCTGCTCCACACCCAGCAACGTCGCGAACGGATCACCGACGGTCTCGACTCGTTCGAGGACTGTCCGAATCGTCCAGTGGTCGGGAGTGAGAACCGGATCGTCGAGCTCTTCCCACCGCAGCGGCACGGAAACCGGCGCACCCGGCCGCGGGCGGACGCTGTAGGGCGCGACGAGCGTTTTGTTCAGCACGTTCTGCGTGTAGTCCAGCCGCGCCTTGCCCCCGCGGCGGTCCTTGTGCCACGCCCAGCTCACCAAATCGGGCAGCGTGCGCCCGATCGTCTTCGACACGGTCTCGGCCCACTTGCGCGTTTCCGCATACGTGTAGCGCGGTTCCACCGGCACCCACACCTGGATCCCGCGCTGTCCCGTGACTTTCGGCAGCCCGACGAGCCCGAGGTGCTCCAAAGCGGTGCGGTGCAAGCGCGCGAGGGCGAGCACGTCGTCGAACGACGTCTCCGGGCCGGGGTCGATGTCGAACAACGTCCACGTGGGGTGCTCGACGTCCTCGATCCGCGACGTCCACGCGTGCAGCTCGAGCGCGCCGAAGTTCGCCAGCCACGCCAGGTCGGCGACGCCTTCGGGCACGAGGTACTGCTGCACGTCGTCGGGATCGGCCTCCTCGTAGTGCCAGCGGTGCAGCCACTTCGGCGCGTGGTCGGGCACTTCCTTGTGCCAGAACCCGGGTTTCTCGATGCCGCCGGGGAACCGGTGTGTGTTGAGCGCACGGTTGGCGAGGTAGGGCAGCATCGTCGGGCCGATGCGCGTGTAGTACCGGATGAGGTCGCGTTTGGTGATCGGGTCCTCGCCGTCACGGCCGGGGACGAGCACCTTGTCGAGGTTGGTCAGCGCCAGCTTCTGCCCGGCGACCGCCCAGCTGCCGCGCGCGTCCAGCTCGTCGAGCGCTTTCAACTCCGAGGAAGACGCGGGGGTGAACTCGGGCGTGAGCCGCACCTCCGCCTCGGCCGCGGGAAGGTCGCTGCGCCAGAGTGCCGGGGGAGCGGCCTTGATCTCGTCGTTGGTGAGGCCGCTCTTCACGGACTGCGGGTGGTCTTCGGCGTCCCAGCCGGCGGTGGCGTGGTCGTCCTGCTTGTGCAGCAGCAGCCACTGCTTCCCGTCGCCGTCGCGGCTGGGGTGGATGAGCACGAAGCGGCCGGCGAGCTTCTCGCCGAACAGGTCGAAGTGCAGGTTGCCGTCGGCGAGCGCCTGCTCGGGATCGTCGGTGTCGACGGGCTCCCAGGTGCCGCGGTCCCACACGATCACGTCGCCGCCGCCGTACTCGCCGTGCGGGATCACGCCCTCGAAATCGGCGTATTCGAGCGGGTGGTCCTCCACGTGCACGGCCATGCGCCGCACCTTCGGGTCGAGCGTCGGGCCCTTCGGCACGGCCCAGCTGATGAGCACGCCGCCCAGCTCCAGGCGCAGGTCGTAGTGCCGGCGGCGGGCACGGTGGCGCTGCACGACGAAGCGGTTTCCCGGCGTGGTGGCCGCGTCGCCGCCCGCGGGCTCGGCGGTGCGCTGGAAGTCGCGCATCTCGCGGTACTTCTTGAGCCGCTCCGCCGCAGAGTCCATGGTCCGCCCTCCTCAAGGCAGCGTAGGACACTTTCGATCAGCGGTCCTCCTCGTTCTCCGCCGCGGACTCGCTCGCGAGCGCCCGGTGGCGCCCGCCGCGGCGGACGTGGCCCTCCTCGCGCAGGCGCTCCACCATGTGCGGGTAGTGCAGCTCGAACGCCGGCCGTTCGGAGCGGATGCGGGGCAGCTCGAGGAAGTTGTGCCGCGGCGGCGGGCAGGTCGTCGCCCATTCCAGGGAGTTGCCGTAGCCCCACGGGTCGTCGGTGTCGACGCGAGCGCCGAAGCGGTAGCTCTTCACCACGTTCCAAATGAACGGCAGCACCGACGCCCCCAGGATGAACGACCCGATCGTGGAGATGGTCTGCATGAGGGTGAACCCGTCGGTGGGCAGGTAGTCGGCGTAGCGGCGGGGCATGCCGGCGTCGCCGAGCCAGTGCTGGATGAGGAACGTGGTGTGGAAGCCGATGAAGGTCGTCCAGAAGTGCCACTTGGCCAGCGGCTCGTCGAGCATGCGGCCGGTGATCTTGGGGAACCAGAAGTAGATGCCGGCGAACGTGGCGAACACGATCGTCCCGAACAGCACGTAGTGGAAGTGGGCGACGACGAAGTAGCTGTCGTGCACGTGGAAATCGAGCGGGGGCGCGGCGAGGATGACGCCGGTGAGCCCGCCGAGCAGGAACGTGACGAGGAAACCGATCGACCACAGCATCGGCGACTCGAACGTCAGCTGCCCCTTCCACATCGTGCCGATCCAGTTGAAGAACTTGATCCCCGTGGGCACGGCGATGAGGAACGTCATGAACGAGAAGAACGGCAGCAGCACGGCGCCGGTCGCGAACATGTGGTGTGCCCAGACGGTCGCGGACAGGCCGGTGATCGCGATCGTCGCGAACACCATCGTCCGGTAGCCGAAGAGCGGTTTCCGGCTGAAGACGGGAATGATCTCCGTGACGATGCCGAAGTACGGCAGCGCGACGATGTAGACCTCCGGGTGGCCGAAGAACCAGAACAAGTGCTGCCACAGGATCGCGCCGCCGTTGGCCGGGTCGAAGACGTGCGCACCGATGTGTCTGTCGGCGAGCAGCCCGAACAGCGCGGCCGTGAGGATCGGGAACGCGAGCAGGATCAGCACGCCGGTGAGCAGGATGTTCCAGGTGAAGATGGGCATCCGCCACATCGTCATGCCGGGGCAGCGCAACGTGACGATCGTCGTCACCATGTTCACCGCGCCCAGGATCGTGCCGAGCCCCGAGATGATCAGCCCGGTGATCCACAGGTCGCCGCCGATGCCCGGCGAGTGGATGGCGTTGGACAGCGGCGTGTACGCGGTCCAACCGAATTCGGGCGGGCCGCCGGGTGTGAGGTAGCTGCTGATCACGATCAGCCCGCCGAACAAGTACAGCCAGTAGGAGAACGCGTTCAGCCGCGGGAACGCCACGTCGGGCGACCCGATGTGCAGCGGCACGATGAAATTGGCGAAGCCGAAGAGGTTCGGGGTCGCGTACAGCAGCAGCATGATCGTGCCGTGCATGGTGAACAGCTGGTTGTACTGCTCGGGTGACAGGAACTGCATGCCGGGCTGAGCGAGTTCCGTGCGCATCAGCAGCGCGGTGAGGCCGCCGATGAGGAAGAACGCGAACGAAGTCGAGAGGTAGAGGACACCGATCGTCTTGTGGTCCGTCGTGCGGGCGATCTTCAGGATCTGCCCGCCCTTCGGCCCGCGCCACGCCGGTCGTAGCGGAACCGGAACGGGCCTGGTCACGGTGTCGGCCATCGATCCTCCCCTCAGGGCGTACCCATTGTGGGCGAGATCACGAGGAGGGGGTGGGGCCGGTTTTTCAACGCGCTTTCCGGTGCGCCGAGGGCTAGCTCTGCAGCGGCTGGTCGTCGTCCGCGACGCAGGCCTGCACGTGGGTGCGGACGGAATCGTCGGCGGCGACGCAGGCTTCGGTCTCCGTGGTGGCGGTGGCCTGCTGGAGGAGGCTGTAGAGCTGTTCGCGCTGCTCGACGCTCAGGGCGCAGAGCACCTCGTCCTCGACGGTGGCCATGGCGAACTCGGCCTTGGCCAGCTTCTTCGCCCCGACGTCGGTGAGCTCCACCACGTGCCGGCGGCGGTCCTCGGGGGAGCGGCGGCGCTCGATGAGGTTGTCGGCCTCGAGGTCGTTGAGCAGGCCGACGAGGTTGGTGCTGTCGATGCCGAGGGTGGCGGCCAGGGCCTGCTGGGTGCTGCTGCCGTGGTCACGCAGCACGGTGAGCGTGAGCAGGTGGCGGGGGCGCAGGTTCATGGGCGTCAGCACCGATTCCGCCCGCGTCCGCACGCGCCGCGAGAGGTGGTCGAGCAGTGCGCCGCACCGGTGGGGCGGCTGGTTCACGACCGGGAGCGAGGCCATGAGTCCAGTATACGAGAACTCACGAGTCGTCCATGTGCTATAAATGGTTTGTCCTACACAAACGATCTATGGACGGCGAACGAGATGCCTCACCTTCTCCACATCGACTCCAGCATCAACGGCGACCGCTCGGTCAGCCGAGCGCTCAGCGCCCGCGCTGCCGCCGCGTGGCGGGCCGCCCACCCCGACGGCACCGTCACCTACCGCGACCTGGGCGCCAACCCGGTCCCGCACCTCGACGCCGCGTCAGGTCTTGCCCGCGTCGTGCCTGCCGAGCAGCGCACGCCGGATCAGAACGAGTCGTGGAAGCTCACCGAGGAGCTCGTCGGCGAGGTCCGCGAGGCGTCCACGGTGCTGCTCGGCCTGCCCCTGTACAACTACGGCGCCCCGAGCGTCGTGAAGGCCTGGGTCGACCACCTGATCGCCCCCGGTCTCGCCTTCGACCCGGCCACGGGCACCGGCCTGCTCGACGGCCGCGAGTTCCTCGTCCTCGCCTCCCGCGGCGGTGGCTACGGCGAGGGCACCCCGCGCTTCGGCTGGGACCACGCCGAGTCCTGGCTCCCGCACGGTCTGGCGATCACCGGCATCGAGCCGCGGTTCATCGCCGCGGAGCTGACGCTGGCGGACACCAACCCGGCGATGGCCAACCTGCGTGATCTGGCGGCCGAGAGCATGGCGGCGGCGGAGCGGGAGATCGACGAGCTCTGGACTCCGGTGAACGCGTAGTCCATCGGACTCTTGGGTCGGACGGCTCGCCACGGTCCCGAGGGGGAGGCCGTGGCGAGTTTTTCTTCGGCCCGGAGTCCATAGTGGACCTGGCGATCACCCGTGGTGCGACGGTCTTTGGCGGCAGGCGTACCTTGACGCCATGTCGCAGGGTGCTGGGTTGTCCGACTCCGGGTCGTCACCGCTGGACGCCGCTTTCGCCCGGCTGCTCGTGGACAGCTACCGCCGCGTAGTCGGCAAACCACTGATCGACGCCAGGTCGGACGCCGCCCGCCACCTCTACGAGGACGCCCCCTTCGGCCTCCTGGCCCACGACTCCGCCGACGACCCCCGCTTCACCTACGCCAACCTCGTCGCCCAGCACGCGTTCGAACTCGGCTGGACCGAGTTCCGCGGCATGCCCTCACGCCTCTCAGCCGAGCAGGACCGGCAGGAGGACCGTGAGGCCCTCGTTGAGGCCGTCACCACCCACGGCTTCGTCAGCGGCTACCGCGGTCGGCGCATCGCCAAGTCGGGCCGTCGCTTCTGGATCGAAGACGTGACGATGTGGAACCTCGTCGACGACACCGGTGTGAAACAGGGACAGGCCGCCATTTTCGCGCGCTACACGGCCGGCTGACCCTGCTTCGCGGTCCGTCCTATCCGCCCGCTCGTGGACGCTTTTTCCTTGCTGTTCGCCCGGAATTCACCGGCGCGAGCGGGGGAGGGCACGCCCCGGCGGTTGGCGCGCGGGAATGCCGCCGCGCTGTTCGGCTGGCGCGCGGGAACGCCGCCGCGCTGTCGGGCCGGCATGCGGGAGCACTGTCGCCCCTTCGGCGTGGCGCCGGCACATGAGCGCGTTGCCACTCTGTCTGGTGGGCGCGTCTGTCGGGTGGGCGCGCGCGAGCGCCGGCCCGCTAGATGATGTCGCTGTGGCGGATGCGGTACACCTGCAGCCGCAGGTCGTAGTACTTCGACGTTTCGCCGACCCACTGCATGCCGAGACGCTTGGCCGTCGCGATGGCGCGCGTGTTGGAGGGCCGCGCCACGGCGAAGAGCTCCTCGGTGTCCTGCGTGAACGCCCACTCGATCAGCGCCCGCGCCGATTCCGTCGCGTAACCCTTGCCCCAGGCGTCCGGGTGCAGCTGCCAGCTCAGCTCCAGGTCCTCCTGGAACGGCGGCAGCAGCCGGATCCCGAGCCCGCCCACGACAGCACCGTCCGACGTGCGCGCCACCGCCCAGCGCCCGCGCGGCGGGGCCAGGTTCGGCTGGGCTTCCTGCCACGCTTGCAGCACCGAGCGCATCGCCGCGACGTCGGTGACGCGGTCCATCGCGGGCGTCAGCCAGTGAGTGACCTCGTCCGTGCCGTAGATGCGGAACGCGGCGTCGGCGTCGTCGATCGACCAGTCCCGGATCACGAGGCGGTCGGTGGCCAGAGGCATGTCCATGGATGAACGGTACGCCGAAACGACCCTCCACCGGCGGGTGATCCGTGGCACCCGTCGCGACCCGTGGGGCATTGGCCCTCGGGACTTCGTCCTAGTGGCCTCCTGACTCCATCGTCATAGCTTCCTCACAACCTCCTGCCACGCTCACAAACGTGCGTTCATCCATCTCCTTCTTCGTCGCCGGCGCCGCGTTCGTCCTGCTCAGCGCCTGCTCCGGCTCGCCCGCCGCCCCGCAGGTCGCCACGCTCGACACGGGCAGCGCGTCCGCAGGCTCCCCCGCCTCGTCGGCCACCACGACCGACTCCGACGCCGGCCGCCCGCAACTGCGCCTCGACAGCTCCACTGAGGAGACACAGTCCTACTGGGACGCCTACGACTCCTGCCTCCGCACCAACGGCCACGCCGTCCTCGATGGACGACACTCCGGCCCGGTCGGCGACCCGAACAGCCCGCCCGCCCTCGACATGAACGACGACAGCCCACAGTCGAAGAAAGCCGAGGAGGCCTGCAAAGCAAAGCTGCCGCTGCAGCCGCCCGAGCTTTCCCCGCGGACCAACCCGAAGTTCAACGACCAGTTCCACGACATGGTCAAGTGCATGACCGACAAGGGCGCCCACGTGCACGTGGCCCCCGACACCAGCGTCGACGCCGACGGCCTCACCTGGCAGATCGACGACGGCTCGTCCGACACCTACGACAACCTCGACAAGCTCGCCGACCAGTGCCAGAAGCAGGCGTTCGCGAAGTAGGCCGCGTACGGTGACCCTCGTGGAAATCTGGGTCAACCCGCGTTGCTCGAAGTGCCGCGCCGCCGTGTCGCTGCTCGACGAGGCAGGCGCCACCTACACCGTGCGCCGGTACCTCGAGGACCCGCCGACGCCGGCAGAGCTCGAGGCCGTGCTGGACCGGCTCGGGCTCGACCCGTGGGACATCACACGCACCGGCGAGAAGGTCGCGATCGAACTCGGCCTGAAGTCGTGGCCGCGCACGCCCGCCGACCGCGCCCGCTGGATCGAGGCGCTGGCGGCGAACCCGGCGCTCATCCAGCGCCCGATTATCACGGCCGACGACGGCACCACAGTCGTCGCCCGTGACGAGGAGACGGTCCGGTCCGTCCTGGGCTGACGCCTCGCCCCGCGTGGGTGTCGGTGGTCTGCTTCGTCCATTCGCCTCCTGGTGTGTTCGGGGTGCGGTTTTCGCGGTGCTGTTCTCTCGAAGCTGCTGTCCCAGAGCTGTCGTGCCGGTGCCGTCGTGTGCCGTGCTGTCTCGTGCTCGTGGATGTGTGTTCGTTGATATCTGCTGCGTCGCTGGTGTCTCAAAAGTATCTTAAAGCGTCTCAATATTGCTAGACCTTCAGGTGGCGGTAGACCGTCGCCCGGGAAACGCCCAGCTCGTCGGCGATCTTCGTGGCCGGGAAGCCCTGGTCGTGCAGCTTGCGGCACATCACGAGCAGGTTGCCGGTCATCACGGTCGGCCGGCCCCGCCCGACGTGGCGTTGTGAGTCGCCGAAGAGGCGGTGGACGCCGTCGAGCACGGCGGCGCGCAACTCGTCGACACGGTGGTCGGCGTAGAGGACCACCGGGTCGCTCAGCATGGCGATGGCCTGCGCGGCGCGGACGTTGGCGGCGAAGTCCGGGTCAGGGCCGGCCACGATCAGGTTCGCCCGCAGCATGCCGTCGCGGAAGCGGTCGAACACCGACTGGGACGCGGTCAGCCCCAGATCACGCAGGTTGAGCCGCAGCAGGTAGCGGTGGCGCAGCCAGACGTCGAGCAGGCCTTCGACCATCGCGTCGCGGGCGGTGTCGGCATCCGTCGTCAGGGCCTGAGCCGCGTCGACGGTGGCTTCCAGGTCGACCAGCATCGGCTCGGCCATCGCGGTGATGATCTCGGCCTTGCCCGGGAAGTGGTACAGAACCGCGGTTTTTGTGACACCGACGCGTTCGGCGATTTCCCGCACGGAGGTCGCGTGGTAGCCGTTCGAGGCGAACAAGTCCATGGCGACCTGCAGGATGCGCGCGCGGGTGTCGGGCGGCAGGACTTCGTTCATGCTGTCGAATCTACCTCCTTGCCTGACCGGTGGACAGGCGTGTACCGTCGATCCTGACCGTTGGTCAGGGGGACCGCGGCAGGAGGGGATGGCAGATCATGACCACGAAGACAGTGCTGATCTCCGGTGCGGGAGTCGCCGGGCCCACGCTCGCCTACTGGCTGGCGCGTGCGGGGTACCGGCCGACCGTGGTGGAGCGCGCGGCGGGCCTGCGCTCGAGCGGCAGCCCGGTGGACGTCCGCGGGCCGGCCGCCGAGGTCGCGCGGAAGATGGGCCTCACCGAGCAGCTGCGGGAGGCGGCCACCTCGGTCCGGAGCATGAAGTTCGTGAACGACCGGGGGAAGAGCGTCGGGCGGGTGGCGATGGGCGACGGTGGTGGCACCGACGTCGAGCTGACGCGCACCGACCTCGCGCGCATCCTCTACGAGGCGAGCGCCGGCGACGCGGAATACGTGTTCCACGACTCGGTGGCCGGGCTCGCACAGGACGAGGGCGGGGTCGACGTCACCTTCGAACACGGCTCGCCGCGGCGGTTCGACCTCGTGGTGGGCACTGACGGGCTGCACTCCGGCGTGCGCCGGCTGGCGTTCGGCCCGGAGCGGGAGTTCGTGGAGCACATGGGTGTGTACGTCGCGACCATGCCGCTCGACGCGCCGGTGCCCGACCGGAGCGAGATCGTCATGTACAACTCGCCGGGCCGTGCGGTGGCGGTGCACCCGTCGCGGGAGCGCGGGATCGTGGCGTTCATGTTCCGCCACGCCGCGGTGCCGGGCTTCGACTACCGAGACACGGAGCAGCACAAGCGGTTGCTGGAGACCTCGTACGGCGGGGCGGGATGGCGGGTGCCGGAGCTGCTCGACCAGGTGCGTGCTGCCGGCGACCTGTACCTCGATTCGGTTTCGCGTGTGCGGTTGCCGAGCTGGGCCGTGGGCCGGGTGGTGCTGGCGGGTGATGCGGCGTCGTGTGTCTCGCTGTTCGGTGACGGGTCCACGCTGGCGATGTCCGGCGCGCACACTTTGGCCACCGAACTGGCCGCGAGCCCGGGGGATCCGGCGGCGGCGTTCCGGCGTTATGAGACGACGCACCGGAAACTGGTGAATCCGAGGCAGCGCAACGTTCCTGTGGCGGCCGCCATGCTGATTCCCGCCACCCGCGCGGGAATGGCGGTGCGCAACTTCGGGACGCGGTTGGCGCCGTTGGTCAACGCGGCGCAGAAGCTGGCCTTGGCGAAGAGCGCGTGACTGGGTGCAAACTTGGCCGCCCGGGGCCGGCAGGTGGCCAGCCGGGGCACCCGCAGGCATGGCTTGCGGTGCCGCGCGGCTTGGCGGTGGGCTGGCAGGTGGGTTGAGTTCCCTGCCCAGTTGGCCACCAAGCGGCGCAGACGCTGAGCTGGTTTGCGCTGCGGCGTGGGCCTTGCCGGTGTTCTGGTAGGTCGGTGAGGTTGCGCGTCTTGGTGGTGGCGGTGCGTTGCCGTTGCGCGGGGTGTGGGGCTGGCCGAGGGCCGCTGCGGTGGGAGAGGTCAGCCGACCTTTTCGCGTGGGAAGGGGTCGGGGGGCCAGTCCGGGGGCCACTCGGGTGGCCAGGCCGGTTCGGTCTCGGACGTGGGGGACGGGTCGGAGGGCGTTGGAGGTAGCGACGGGAGGGTTCGGCTGGGGCCGTTGCTGTGGGAGGGGATTGTGGGGCCCGAGCCGTTGTGCTGGGTGGGGAGGTTGCGAGGGAAGGGGGACGGGAGAAGGCGAGTGCCGTCACCGGAACCGAGGCCGGTACCCGCAGCCGGGCCGGGGACTGCGGCCAAGCCGGTACCCCCAGGCACTTCGGTGCCCCCTGGCACTCGGGCACTCGCGGCAGCGCCCTGGCCCGAACTCGCACTCGCACCCACTTCGGTGCCCCCTGGCACTCGGGCACTCGCGGCAGCACCCAGGCCCGAACCCACGCCGGAGCCCACACCCACACCCGCGCGGGTGTGGATTGTGGCGAGGTGCGGGGTCGCGGAGATGTCGGTGCCGCGGCGGGTGGGGCTTTGCCAGCGGCCAGTGCCGTCGCGCCAGGCTTGGGGGAGGGTCCAGAGGGCGATGCAGGCGTCGACGCAGCGGAGGGGGAGATAGAGGGGCGCCATGAGCAGGTAGCGGGCGCGGCGTTCCGTCAGGACGACGGCGAGGGTGAGGAGGAGGTCCGGCACGAGGATGCCGAACGCGATGGTCGGGAGGTTGACGTAGTGGCCGATCGCCAAGGTCACGTCGCCGGCGATCGGTACGGACAGGAAGCCGGGAATGAGGGCCAGCAACAGAAGCACGACCATCAGCGGCAGTAAGGCCATGAAGAGGCTGGCCAGGACCAGTTCCAGCACGTACAGCCCCAACATGAAGCTGAACAGGTCGGCGTGCGGCCGGAAGCGGCGGACGCTTTGCCAGAAGCCGAGGGCCCAGCGGCGCGTCTGGCGGACGTAGTCGCGCAAGGCGTCTGGGTCCTGGGTGACGGCGATGGCCTTCAAGGAAAAACCGACTTTGCCGAGGCGTTTGCGGTAGACCTCGAACGTCATGTTGAAGTCCTCGATCACCAAACCCGGGGGGTTGATGTCGATGAGCGGCAAGGTTTCCGCGCGGTACAGGCTGGCGAAGCCGGGGACGATGAGGGTCGCGTTGGTGCGGCGCCAGGTCTGGCCGAACTTGAGGAGGCGTTGCAGCAGCGCGTAGATGCGTGCGCGGTGCGCGGTGAACAGGAAAGCCAGGAAGCCGCGGCGGGAGGTGGACCAGTCGGTGGCGGCGCAGCCGGCCACGGCGACCACGTCGGGGTCGTCGAACTGCGGGAGGGCGGCGTCGAAGTAGCCCGGGTCGAGGCGGGTGTCGGCGTCCAGCAGCAGCACGGCGTCGTAGCGGGTGGCGAGGGAGAAGTGGCGCACGCCTTCCTCAAGCGCGCCTGCCTTGCCGACGTTGCTGGGCGTCTCGGTGACGTTCACGCCGCACGCCAGGGCGAGCTCGACGGTGCGGTCGGTGGAGCCGTCGGACACGACGTGGACGTTCGACGCCGGCACGAGGCGGGTGAGGGCGGCCAGCGACTCGCCGATCACCACCTCCTCGTTGTGCGCGGCCATGAGCACGGCGACGCGCGAGCGGTGCACGCGGGCGGGCCGCGCGCGAGGCAACGGTGACGGCCGCGGCGGCTGCGATGGCCGCATCCGGTTTTCGAGCGCGCGCGCCAGACCGGCGGTGCCCCACAGGGTGAAGTTCACCCCGAAGACGAAGATTGCCAGCAGCCACAGGGGGATCATCGCTCCTCCGCCGGAGTCCAGTAGGTGTCGAGTTTCGACCAGACGAGGTCGTCCTCCGTGCCGAAGAGCCAGAGGTACACCCCGCCGATCCCGAATTGCCGGGCCTGGGAGAACTTGATCGACGCACTGTAGGCGTTCTCGAACCACACGTCGTGCCGCAACCCGGCGGCATCGATGTAGGAGAAGTGGGGCGATTCGCTGAACCCGTCCCACTCGACGGGCACCCCGAACTCCCGCGACCGCCCGTAGGCCTGCACCCACGTGACCGGCACGGCGGTGTGACCCACCCAGTCGTAGCCGTACATCGGCACGCCCAGCACGATCTTCGACCGCGGGATCTGCGACGTCGCATACGTCAGCACGTCGCGAACCCAGCCCTCGGGCGCGATCGGGCCTGGCGCCGACGTCTGCCAGTGGTAGTCGTACGCCATCAACCGCACCTGGTCGACGGCGCGGCCCAGCGCGGCGTAGTCCTGCGCTCGATTGCGCTCGTCGTAGCCCGCGTCGGTGGTCTTCGCGAACACGTCCACCGACAGGCGTTTCTCGTTGGCGTGCAACGCATCCGCCAGCTGCGTGATGAACGCCGTGAACGCGGCGCGGTCGCTCGAGCGCAGCTCCTCGTAGTCGATGTCCACGCCCGAGAAATCCCCTTGCACGACCAGTGCCACGATGTCCGAGATGTGCCGCGCGGTCGCCGCGGGATCGTGCAGGATCGTCTGCACGATCTGCGGGTGCCAGCGCCCCTCGGTGACGTTCGCGATCGTCGGCGTGATCTCCACTCCCGTGGCGCGCAGCCGCGCGAGATCGTCCGTGCGCTTCGACTGCGCGACGAGCCGGCCCTGGGCGTCGAGGCCGTAGAGCCACGGCGACGCCTCGGTGACCTGCGACTCGTGCGCCTGCACCGTCGAGGTTCCTCCGGCCAGGTTCCAGTAGGGGAGCGACGCGATCGTGTGCGGCTGCACGGCCGCGCGCGCTCCTCCGTCTCGCAACAACGTCAACACCAGCAGCTCACACAGGAGAAGCAAGGCGACCCGGACTCGGTGACGCGACCGGGAAGTCCGGTGCGTCATCAACGGGCGACGGCGGTCCGCAACTGCGTCCGCCGGTCCTCGATGACCGCGTCGATGGTCTCCCGCAGGCTGTGCACAGCGCGGAACCCGACCTGCTGCGCCGCGCGCGCGCAGTTCGGCACCCGCCGCTGCATGTCCTCGTAACCTGCGCCGTACGCCTCCTGGTACGGAACTCGAACGATCGTGCTGTCGGACGCGGTCGCCGCGATCACCAGCTCCGCCAGCTCTTCGATGCTCACCTGCTCGGGGCTGCCGAGGTTGTAGACGCTGCCGTGCGCCGACTCGTCGTCCAGCAGCGCCACGAGCGCGGGCACCACGTCGAGCACGTGACAGAAGCACCGCGTCTGCCGGCCCGTGCCGAACACCGTCAGCGGCTGCCCGGTCAGCGCCTGGTCCACGAATCGTGGCACCACCATGCCGTAGCGGCCGCGCTGGCGCGGGCCGACGGTGTTGAACAGCCGCACCAGCACCGTCCGCACGCCGAGCTCACTGCCGTAGAGGTAGGTGAACGTCTCGTCGAGGGCCTTCGCCTCGGCGTAGGACCAGCGGTTCTTCAACGGCGACCCGACCACGCGGTCGTCGTCCTCCTTCAGCCCGATCGAGGTGTTCTTGCCGTACACCTCGCTGGTCGACGTGACGAGGATGCGTGCGTCGTGGCGCAGCGCCGCGTCGAGCACGACCTCGGTGCCCAACAGGTTGGTACGCAGGCTGTCGAGGGTCTTCTGCATGATCGTGAACACGCCGACGGCCGCGGCCAGGTGGTAGATCTGCTCGACCCCCTCCATGCACGACTCGACGGCGGCCTGATCGCACACGGAACCGCGCACGATCCGCAACCGCGGGTCGCCGGCGACGGCCGCGAGGTTCTGCGCGGTGCCGGTGCTGAAGTCGTCCAGCACCACCACCTCGCGGTTCTCGCCGAGCAGCCGCTCGGTCAGGTGGGAACCGATGAAGCCGGCCCCGCCGGTCACCAAGCACCGCATGAGGTACGCCCTTTCTCGCGGGGAATTGTTCAGACCAGTTCGCGGTGGGTGGCCGCGTCGAACGTGTAGGTGGCGTCGAGCACCAAGGGGCAGTGCTCGATCCAGTCGTAGGACTGTCCGGGGTGGACGGTGTGGATCAGCACGAGGTCGAAGTCCGTGCCGTGCGGGTCGGGGTTGTTCTGATACGAGCGCTCGCCCAGCTTCAGCTCTGGCACGAGCGGGTCGTGGTACTCGACCTTCGCCCCGCCGGCCGCCAGCCGCTCGATGATCTCCAGCGCCGACGACTCACGCAGGTCGCGCACACCCGGCTTGTACGTCACGCCCACCACCACGATCCGCGCGCCCGCGACCCCGCGGCCGGCAGCCGAGAGCGTGGCCGTGACGCGGTCGGCCACCTGGCCGGGCCGGTGCGCGATCGACGTCATGGCCTGGCTGATCAACGGCGCGTCGCCGTGGGCCTCGCGAAGCTGCCACAGCAGGTAGTGCGGGTCGCACGGGATGCAGTGCCCGCCGACGCCGGGGCCGGGGTAGAAACTCATGAACCCGTACGGTTTCGTGGCGGCCGCGCGCGTCACCTCGATCGGGTCGAGCTCCAGCGTCGAGCAGATGCCGGCGAACTCGTTGGCCAGTGCGATGTTCACCGCGCGGAACGAGTTCTCGTACAGCTTCGTCAGCTCTGCCGCTTCGGCCGAGGAGACTTCGTGCAGGAGCGACGTCAGCTTCTGCAGCACGCGCCGCGCGTGGCCGGTGCACGCCGGCGTGCAGCCGCCGACGACGCGAGGAGTGCTCTGCTGCGTGTGCTCGGCGACCCCGGGGTCGATGCGCTCGGGGCTGAACGCCACGAACACGTCATCGCCGACCACGAGACCCCGGTCCCGCAACGGTTCCACGAGCATCTCGCGCGTGGTTCCCACGTAGCTGGTGGACGTGAGGATGAGCGTCTGGCCCGGCCGGGCGTGCTCGACCACCGACCGGCACGCCGCCCGCAGCGGGCCCAGATCCGGTGTCAGGTAACGGTCCAGCGGCGTCGGGACGCAGATGATCACGGCGTCGGCCTCGGCCAGCCGAGCGGGGTCGCCGGTGAGGTCGAACCGGCCGTCCCTGCGGGCCACGACAAGGCGCGTGAGGTCGGCCTCGACGAGGTCGGGCTCGCCGGCCAGGATCGACTCGCGCCGGTCGGCGCTCGTGTCGAGACCGAGCACCTGCGCACCGTCGGCGTGCAGGCCCAACGCGGTCGGCAGACCCACGTAGCCCATGCCGACGATGGCGACGGAGATGAGGCCCTCGGTCTCGCTGAGGGAGGATTCGGCCATGAGTGTCAAGGGGTTTCCCCTTTCCATAACGGCGCCTCGCCGTGAGGCTCGATGCCGGCAGCTCGGGCGATCTTGACGACTTCCAGTCCGCTGTGGACTTTCAGCTTGCGGAACAGGTTGCGGGTGTGTGTGCGCACGGTGTTGCGGGAAAGCTGGAGCCGAGCCGCGATCTGGTCGCTGCGGTCGCCGTCGACCATCGCCACCAGCACTTCGCGTTCACGCTCGCTCAGCACGTCGAGAGGGCTCGAAGACGGCCGGTGCCGGGTGGCGCCGTCGCGGCGCAACCGGTCGAACAGCGCGGCCAGCAGCTCCGGCGGGTACCACGCGTGCCCGGCGCGAGCGCCGCGCACGCGGTCCAGCAGGTCTTCGAGCGAACTTTCCTTGGGGATCCAGGTGTCGATCCCCGCGTGGGCAGCGCACACCGCGAGATCTCGGTCCCGGCTCGCGGTGAGGGCGACGAAGCGGGCCGTCGGCGCCGCATCGCGCCAGGTTCGGATCCGGTCACGCACGTCGGTGAGCGACTCCAGCTCCACGGTCACCACGTCCGGCTGCTGTGCGATGAGCGCGGAGCGCAGCGTCGGGTCGGAGGTGGCGCGCGTGCCGACCACCCTGATCCAGGGCACCGTCGCGAGGCTCGACGTCAGCACGTCGGCCACCATGCGGTGGTCCTCGATCAGGAATAGGCGGGTGATGTCCACGCCGCACAGCAAACAGGCCCCGAAACGGGTTGTCCTCAGCCAGCTGTGCGAAAGACGGCTCATGCAGATGACGGAGATCCGGCATTTGCGGTAGACGGGCTCGTCCCTTCGGGGGATCCGGGTGCCGGGTGTTGACCCTACGGTCAGCTGAGGTATCCCCGATCATTTTGGTGGCCACCCATGGAAAGAAGTACGCGGAAACACCGCAAAGCCCGCAAGGGATTGGACTTCCGGCGGGCACGCACGCGGCTCGCGGTCTGCGCCGCCGCGCTGCTGTGCGTGCTGCCCGCGTTGGCGGTGGGGAGTTCCACGGCGAGTGCGTCGCTGGCGCGGCCGCTCGGCGTGGTGCTGACCTTCGACGACGGCAACTCGGATCAGATGACCGCGCTGCCGATCCTGCAGAAGTACAACATGAAGGGCACGTTCTACATCATCAGCGGTTCGGTCGGCGCGCCCAATTACCTGACGCAGGCCGACCTGAACACGATCAAGAACGCCGGGCACGAGATCGGTGGTCACACGGTGACGCACCCCGACCTCACCACGGTGCCGGCTGACGAGGCGAAGCGGCAGATCTGCAACGGCCGCGCCTCACTGGCGGCGATGGGCTTTTCCGTGACCAGCTTCGCGTACCCATACGCAGCGTTGAACACCTCGGTGAAGAACAACGTGAAGGCGTGCGGCTTCAACAGCGCCCGTGGTCTTGGTGACCTGGCTTCGGCGCACGGTTGCGCCGGCTGTCCGGCGGCCGACACGACCAAGCCCGCCGACGCGTTCGAGATCAAGGCGCTCGACGAGGACGACAACACCTGGACCCTGGCCCAGATGCAGAGCGCGGTCACCGCGGCCGAGCGCAACGGCGGCCTGCTCACCTTCACCTTCCACCACGTCTGCGACGGCGCCGGGTGTGACGAACTGTCCATCTCCACTTCGCGGTTGGACCAGTTCCTCTCGTGGCTGAGCGGGCGCACGAGCGTGGGCACGACGGTGAAGACCATGCAGCAGGCGATCGGTGGCGCCACGAAGCCGGTCGTGACGGCACCGGCGTCGACGAACACCGGCCTGGTGAACACGTCGCTCGAAACCTCGACCAGCGGCACCGGGTTCCCCGACTGCTACATGCCGGGCGGCTACGGCGGCAACACGCCGACGTGGACGAGAACCACGGACAAGCACACGGGTACGTACGCGCAAAAGCTCGACGTCTCCAACTACACCGACGGCGACGCGAAGCTCTTGCCGGCGTTCGACCTCGGAGCCTGTACCCCGACGATCACCGCGGGCAACACCTACACGGTCGGCGTCTGGTACAAGTCGACGGCGATCACGCAGTTCGCGCTGTACTACCGCAACACCCAGGGCTTCTGGACGTACTGGACGTCCGGCCCGTGGCTCGCGGCGGCGTCGAACTGGACGCAGGGCACGTTCACCACTCCGGCAGCGCCCGCGGGTGCGACCGGGCTGAGCTTCGGACTCTCGCTCATCGCGAACGGTTCGGTGACGACGGACGACTACTCGTTCGCCGCGGGTACCGGCTCGGCAGCGGCGGCCGCCATCCAGGCGTCCACCACGGGTCCGCAGCGGTTCAGCGTGACGAGCCGCAACTCCTCGAAGGCCGGCTCGTTCGGCCGCAACGCGAAGCCGCTCATCCCGGCAACGCGACCTGGGCAGGTCATCGCTCCTGTGGAGCCCGGTGACTGACGCCCGTTCCCCGTCGCTGCCCGGCGCTCGCCGCCGGGCAGCGACCCGGATCAGGTACGCGGTGTGGGGTCTGGCGGCCGTATTGACCACCGCGTCCTGCACCGGCGCGCCCGTCCACTCCCCTGGGGCGGGCGCGCCGGCGAACTCGCCCTCGGCCGCACCGGTCGTCCCGCCTTCGGCGCCTTCGGCCTACCCCTGGCACACGAACATCGTGGCGACGACGTTCTGGGTCGGCGAGATCTTCGACCCGAACGCCGAGGACGGCAGCCAAGTGGAGTCCGCCTACGACGACCGGTGGCTCGACCACTTCGGCGGCTGCGACGGAGTGGTCACGCGCGGGAACTGCGAGACCGAACCGCGCACGGCGGCCAACGGATTCTTTCCCACGCGCATGACACCGCGGGAGAATCCGTTCTACCTCGACGTCCCCTATGACGATGTGGGAGACGAGGTGGCAAATCGCCAACGCGCCGCCGTGGTTCCGTGGGCATCTGACGAACGCTATTCCGCGCGAGTTTCCGACCCTGGCTTCAGTCTCCTGAAAAATCGCTGGGTACGCATCCGCCACTCGGGCAAGGTCTGTTACGGACAGATCCAGGACGCGGGCCCGGGCCGGTACGACGACGCGAAGTACGTGTTCGGCACCGACGACGCCCGGCCGGCCAATGATCGTTTCAACGGAGCCGGAATGGACGTCTCACCTGCGTTGAACGGATGCCTCGGATTCGGCGAGCTCGACGGCGAGAACGATCGGATCGACTGGCAGTTCGTCGACGACTCCGCGGTGCCGCCGGGGCCCTGGAAGATCATCGTCACCACGAGCGGTGTCACGCACCAGAGCTGATTCCCGCCTATTCTCCGACTCCTGGGTTATGCGCCAGTAACGTCGCCAAGATCGCGGACGACTCCCTTCGGTCGGGGAAAAGGTAAAGGCGAGGGAAAAAGCCATGGAAACCGTGCCGGAACGCCGGGCGGCCACCGGGCGCCGCAGCGAGGATCGCACCGTTCAAGCTCTGTGGGGAGTGTTGCACGATCTCGGCCACGAGATCACGACGTTGGCCTACCTGGTCGAGTCGGAGCTCAAGGACGTGGCCGGCGTGGAGCTGATCGGTGAGCAGGTTTCGCGGTTGCGCACTCTGGTCTCCCACGCGCTGGCAGCCGAGACGCACGAGGAGATCGTGCCGCTGCGACCGTTGCTGGCGCAGCTGGTGAAACTGGCCGATCGGGTCAGTGAGCCTTCGGTGGTGCTCGCGGACGGAGCGGCCGCTGCCGTCCGCGTGGACGGCACGGTGCTGTGGCGGATCCTCGCCAACGTGCTGGGCAACGCGGTACGCGCCGCGGGGCCCGACGGTCATGTACACGTGGAGCTCACGGCGAACTCGCCGGTCACCGTGTCGATCACGGACGACGGGCCCGGGTTCGGGCGCATCCCGCCGGGTACGGCGTCGCTCGGCCTGGTCACGGTCGCGCACCTCGCCGAGGCGTCGGGTGCGCAGGCCCTGGTCGGTCCGGGTGAACCGGAGGGCACGTGCGTGCGGATCGTCTTCCCCAGCCACCTGAGTGAAGGGGAGCACGAATGACGAGCATCGTCCTGGGTGACGACCATAAGGTCTTTCTCGAAGCATTGGCCGGGCTGCTGGAACGGCACGGGATGCGGGTGGTGGGCACCGCCCTTACGCTCGCGCAAGTGGTGGAGACCGTGCGCGAAACGCGCCCGGACGTCTGCCTGCTCGACCGCAACTTCGGGGCCGGCCCCGTGGAAGACGGCGTCGCGGCGACGCTCGCGGCGAGCCCGGGCACCAAGGTCATCATGCTCACCGCCAGCCCCGGCAACGGCGCGGTCGCCGACGCCCTCCGCTCAGGCGCGGCCGGCTACGTGCACAAGACGTGCGGCGTGGAACACCTCATCAACGCCATCGACCGCGTGATCGCCGGCGAAACCCTCGTCGACGTCCCCGTGCGCACCTCGGCGCCCACCCCGGACCGCTCGCGGGAGGTCGACCTGCGCGAACGCTTCCTCACCGGCCGCGAACGCCAGTGCCTCGCGATGCTCATCGACGGCGACACGACGGAGACGATGGCGCGCCGCCTTGGCGTGTCCACGGCGACGGTGCGCAGCCACGTGCAGGGGGTACTGGTGAAACTGGGGGTCCACTCGCGGCTGGAGGCCGCTGCGCTGGCGGTGCGGCACGCGCTGGTGCCGGCCGCGTCGCTGACTTCCGGGTTCGAGGCGCGGCTCGGGTAAGTCCTTTGTGGACTCAGCTGGGCAGCTGGCTCCGGAGCCGGTCGAGCCACCGGTCGACGGTGAGCTCGTACCGCCCGGGGTCGTTCGACGGCGCGGCCTCGGCGACGGCGGCGTTCACGTGGTCGCGCACCGTGCCTGCCCACTCGGGCAGCACCCACACGGTCTGGAAGTAGTCGGCGCGCATCCGCACGGCGGCGACTTCCTGGTACCCGGCGGTGACCTCGCGGTTGCGCACCCCGTAACGGGACTCGGGGATCTGCGGCGCGCCCGACGTGATGATCAAGACGGTCGGGCGCGCCTTCAGAATGACCTCGGTCGGATCCGCGCCGCGGGAGATCTGCGCGTCGTTGAGGCCGATGTAGTCGATGGCCTGCCAGCCGCTGTAGTACGGGATGGCGGCGGCGTCGCCGACGGCCAGCGTGCGCTGGTGCTCGGGCACTTCGGCCGCGCCGAGGCCCTTGCCGATCGCCACGTGCGCACGTTGCAGGTCGGGCCCGTAGTTCGCGATCGTGCCCAGGTCGGGTGCCGTCGCGCCGGCCACGGCCGACCAGCCCACGGCGATGACCCCGGTCAGCGCCGTCAGCCACCGCCCGCCCAGCGCGGCCGCACCGAGACCCGCGCCCAGGCACAGCACGGGCACGCCGTGGTCCGCGAAGCGGTCGAGGTAGTCCATGGTCGGCCCGGACACGGCGTAGGTCACGTACGTCAGCACGACGGTGGCCACCAGTAGTCCGCCCGCCGCGCGGGTGGCGCGGCGCAGCAGGAGCGACAGCGTCAGCACGAGCAGGGGGAGCAGGAGCCAGAACGTGTGCTCCGTCCACATCCGCCCGGACGCGAGGTCGCCGAACTTGACGTAAAAGGTGTTCGGCAGGAGTTGCCCGTAGTACTGCCAGCGCCACCCGAAATACCCGGCGCCGACCACGGCCGCGCCCGCCGTCCACCACCACGTCGCCCGGCTGCGTCGCGTCGTCCACAGCCAGACGGCCACGGTCGGCAGCGCGGCCAGCACGCCGTCCGGCCGCAGCGTGCCGAGCACGAGCAGCAGCAACGGCGGTTCCCACGGGTGCACGCGCTCACCGTCGAGCGCGCGCAGGCCCAGCACCGCCGCGCGCAGGAGCACGGTCGCGAACACGGCCGTTTCGAGGCCGCTCGTGATGTGGAAGTACGTCGGCAGGAAGACCACATACGCGCCGCCCGCCACCAGAGCGCCGGCGAGGCCGCCCCGGCGGTGGCCGGTCGTCACCAGCATCAGCAGCGTGAGCACGCCGAAGACCAGTGAGGTCACCTTCGTGAACAGCGGCAACGCGAGTCCCAGCCACGAACCGAGCCCCGACCACAGCACCCAGGAGAAGTCGGTGAAGCCCTCCACGCGCGGGCCGGTCACGTTCCACACCGGGCCGTGGCCCGCGGCGAGGTTGGCGGCGTAGCGGAAGCTGATGAACGCGTCGTCGATGGTGAAGAACCACGCCGACCAGGCGCCGGCCAGGAACAGCACGAGCAGCCCGAGGCCGGTGACCACCAGGGCGCGGCGGCGCGGTCTGGCGGCTTCGACGCTGCCGATTGCTTCGGATGTGGACGTGACGGTCATGACGAACCCCGTGGCTGAACGAACCTGAGACCCCAACGGAGCGGCAACTTTAGCCGAGTTGCCCGAATGGTCCCATGATCAGCCCCCGTGTCGGGCTCGTCTCACCCGTCCGGATCCGTGCGAAGCCCCCGTCGTCAGCCGGCGGCTTCGATATTCCGATTCTTACGATGATCTTTCACGCACTGCGCACAACTTGATTGCACACAATTAAGTTGTAGTGTTCAGGACAAGCGAAGCCCGAACTTCCCGAGGAGCAAGAGATGCGCACACGTACTCGCCTGGCCCGGATCGCCGCTGCGACCGCCGCGTTGGCCGCGGCCGCCGTGTTCGCGGCGGTGCCGTCGTCGGCGGCGCCGCAGCAGGCCGACCACCACGCGCCGGCGAAGGCGAAGCCGACGATCGTGCTGGTGCACGGAGCGTTCGCCGACACGTCGAGCTGGAACGGCGAGGTCACGCGGCTCGAACAGCGCGGCTACAAGGTGGTCGCCGCCGCCAACCCGCTGCGCGGGGTCGCGTCCGACGGCGCCTACATCAAGGCCCTGGTCGACAGTGTCGACGGACCGGTCGTGCTGGTCGGGCACTCCTACGGCGGCTCGGTGATCACCAGCGCCGCGCTGAACGACCCCAAGGTGCAGGCGCTCGTCTACATCGCGGGCTTCATCCCGGACCAGGGCGAGTCCGCGCTCGACCTCACCAACAAGTTCCCGGGCAGCACGCTCGGCGACACGCTGCAGCAGGTCACCCTCCCCGGCGGGGAGACCGACCTCTACGTGAAGCGGGACCTTTTCCCGAACCAGTTCGCCGCCGACGTCCCGCTCTCGCAGGCCCGCCAGATGGCCGCCGGTCAGCGCCCGGTCGCCGCGTCCGCGCTGAGCGAGCCGTCGGGTGCGCCCGCGTGGACGAACATCCCGGTGTGGGACCTGATCCCGACCGGTGACAAGAACATCCCGCCGGCCGCGCAGAAGTGGATGGCCGAGCGCGCCCACGCCCACACCGTCGTCGTGCCGGGTGCCTCGCACGCCGTGCTGGTCTCGCGCCCCGACAAGGTCACCGACATCATCGTGAGTGCCGCGAACGCGACCACCAAGTGACGCACAGCTGAAAACCTGAAAACACAGTCCCGGCCACCTCGGCCGGGGCTGTTTTCATCGTCCGATCAGCCGCTCGACCAGCGCGGTGTACTGCGCCACGATCACGTCACGCGTCAGCCGGCCGGCGGGGGCGAACCACTCGCGCACGCCGTTGAGCATGTCGAGCACCGCCATCGTGGTCACGGTAACGTCCTCGATCCGGAACTCGCCGGCGGCGACGCCCTCGGCAAGGACATCGTGGAAAGCGTCGTGGTACGCGGTCTGCAGCTTGATCCCCTCGGCCTGCTGGGCGGGGTCGAGCGCGTACCGGATGGGGTTGCCGACCAGTAGTTCCGGGCGCCGGTCGTCGCTCAACTCGAGGTGCAGGCGCACGACCCGCCGCACGCGTTCGCCGGGCGAAAGGGACTCGTCGCGCAGCACGGGCACGGTCGCGTCTACGAAGTCGGTCATGAACCGCGAAACGATCGCGTGCAGCACTTCCTGTTTGTTCGTGAAGTGGTGGTACATCGTCGAGGACGAGATGCCCACCGCGTCGGCCAGGTCGCGGATCGACGTGGCGCTGTAGCCGCGCTCGTGAAACAGCTCACTCGCGCGTTCGAGGATCAGGACCCGGAGATCGGGCCCCTCGTCGAGCGACTTCTTCCTGGCCACGGCCCTCCTTCCGGTGAAGAGGTGGGGGCGCGAACGTGCCGATCGTACGATCGACACGTTGACGAGGCGAACTCCACCTGGTTAGCCTTGGTGTCGATCAATCGATCGACACGGGGACAAGGATCTCATGACCGAACACGACTGGTCGCCCCTGCCGCGGCCGGGCAGCCGCGTGGTGGTCACCGGCGCCGCAGGCGGTCTCGGCCGGGCGCTCGTCGCCGCGTTGACGCAGGTCGACGCCCGCGTGGTCGGCATAGACCGCGTTGCCGCCGAACCCGAGCACCTCGTCGCCGACCTCACCGACGAAACCGCCGCCGCGCAGGCCGTCGCCCAAGCGGTCGAACGGCTCGGCGCCCTCGACGCCGTGATCGGCGCCGCGGGGATCGTTGACACCGTCCACCGCGCGAGCAGGTTCCCGCTCGACGCCTTCCGGTCCGATGTGGACGCCAACCTCGTCGCACAGTTCGTCCTCGCCCGCGCGGCCTATCCGGCGTTGAAGGAATCCGCCGGCTCGATCGTGTTCCTCTCCTCCGTCGCGGCGGAAGACGGCCTGCCGGGCCAGGCGGCGTACGCGGCGGCCAAGGCCGGCGTGCTCGGCCTGACGCGCTCGCTCGCAGCGGAGTGGGGCGGCGACGGCGTGCGCGTGAACGCCGTCGAGCCGGGTCTCTTCGCGACGCCCAAGGTGCTCGCGATGCCCGAATCGGCCCGCGAGCGGCTGCTCGCCGGCGTGCCGATGGGCCGCGTCGCGACGCTGGGCGAAGTCGTCGGCTCGGTCCTCTACCTGCTGTCCCCGGCCGCGGGCTACACCACGGGCCAGGCGCTTCGCCTCGACGGCGGCTCCGGGCTCACCCGCGGCGGCTTCTACCGCTGAGCACCCCGTCACCGCTGAGCATCCAGTTCCGCTGAGCACCCAGGAGATTCCCGTGCCCGCCAGAACCCTGCCCGCCATGCTGCTCGACGTCGCCGGAAGACACGGCCCGCGCGAAGCCCTCGTCGACGGCGAGACCCGTATCTCCCACGCCGACATGGTGCGCCGCTCCGCCGTGGTCGCCACGCGGCTGCGCGAGCTCGGCGTGGCGCCTGGCGACCGCGTCGCGATCCTGCTGCCCAACGGCTGGCAGTACGCCGTGAGCTACTTCGGTGTGCAGTTCACCGGCGCCGTCGGCGTGCTCGTGAACACGCGCTTCGCCCGGCCCGAGATCGAGCACGTCCTCACCGATTCCGGCGCGAAACTCGTGATCACCGACCGCGATCTGCCCGGCGCTGTCGACGCGGCCGTGCTCACGGCCGACACCGGCGAAACCGCCGACCCCGTCGAGCAACCGGGTCAGCGGACCGAGCCCGGCGACGTCGCGCACCTGCTCTACACGTCCGGCACCACCGGCCGCCCCAAAGGCGCGATGCAGACGCACGCCAACCTGATGTTCAACGCCGGCACCGTGCGCGAGCGCCTCGGCGCCGGTCCCGGCGAACGCACGCTCGTGGCCGCACCGATGTTCCACGCCACCGCGATCGTGTCGCAGTTCATCGGTTTCCTCGCCAACGGCGCGTGCTGCGTGTTCACGCCCGCGTTCAAGGCGGAGACCACGGTGGCGCTCATGGCGTCCGAGCGCATCACGTTCTTCGCGGGCGTCGCCGCCATGCTGAGGCTGATCCTGCTGAAGGCGGAAGACGCGGGCGCGGACCTGTCGTCGCTGCGGCTGTTCGTGATGGGTGGCTCGCCGGTGCCGGAGCCGTTCCCCGCGCAGGTGAAGGAGCAGCTGCCGGATCTGGTACTGGGCAACGTCTGGGGTCTCACGGAAGGCACATCGATCGTCACCTTCACCGCCGGCGCGGAGTACCTGAGCCATGCGTGGAGCGTCGGCCCGGTCGTCGAAGGCGTGGAGGTCGCGATCGCCCTGCCCGGCGAGCCGCCGCGCGACCTGCGCGACACCGTCGGCGAGCTGTGCGTGCGCGGACCCGTGGTGGCCGCGGGGTACTGGGGCAACCCGGAGGCGACCGCGTCGACCTTTGTGGACGGTTGGCTGCACACGGG
Source organism: Amycolatopsis sp. NPDC005232 (assembly GCF_040607795.1). Taxonomy (NCBI): domain Bacteria; kingdom Bacillati; phylum Actinomycetota; class Actinomycetes; order Pseudonocardiales; family Pseudonocardiaceae; genus Amycolatopsis; species Amycolatopsis sp. NPDC005232. Next base: position 61,144 of record NZ_JBEXHL010000038.1, read on the forward strand.
TGACGTCGGCTCGATCGACGGCGACGGGTTCGTCCGCGTGCTCGACCGGCTCAAGGACATGATCATCCGCGGCGGCGAGAACATCTACAGCCTCGAGGTGGAGAGCGCGCTCGCGCAGCACCCCGACGTGGCCGAGGTCGCCGTGGTCGGTGTGCCCGACCCGATCTTCGACGAGCGCGTGCGGGCGGTGGTCGTGCCGCGGCCCGGGCGGACGCCGAGCGAGGAAAGCCTGCGCGAGCACGCGGTGAAGCTGCTGGCCGACTTCAAAGTGCCCGTGGAGTGGCGGTTCGTGACGGAGCTGCCGCGCAACCCGTCGGGCAAGGTCCTCAAGCGGGAGCTCTCGGATGCCGGCTGAACACGTCGACGTCGTCGTGATCGGCGCGGGCTTCAGCGGCCTCGGCATCGCGGCGCGGCTGGACAAGGCCGGGTTCCGTTCGTTCCGCGTCCTCGAAGCGGCCGACGACCTCGGCGGCACCTGGCGCGACAACACCTATCCCGGCTGTGGCTGCGACATCCCGTCGCCGCTGTACTCGTACTCGTTCGCGCAGAAACCCGACTGGAGCCGGTTGTTCGCCGGTCAGCCGGAGATCCTGGAGTACCTGCACGACGTCGCGCGCCGGCGCGGGCTGCTCGACCGGCTGCGCTTCGGCCAACGCGTCAAGCGCGCCGCGTGGGACGAGGACGCCGGGCGCTGGGACGTGACCACGGCGACGGGGGAGACCTACCGCGCGCGGTTCGTGGTGTCAGCTGTCGGTCCGCTGCACCACCCGTCGTACCCGGAACTTCCCGGTGTGGAGTCGTTCCGCGGCGAGGTGTTCCACTCCGCGCAGTGGCGCCACGACGTGGACCTGACGGGCAAACGCGTGGCCGTGATCGGCACGGGGGCGAGCGCGATCCAGTTCGTGCCGGCGATCGTCGACCAGGTCGCCGCGCTCACGGTGTTCCAGCGGACGCCGCCGTGGATCGTGCCGAAGGCCGACCGCGCGTTCGACGCCCGGCACAAGTTCTGGGCGCGCTGGTTCCCGCCCTTTCGCTGGTACGTGCGCGACCGGCTTTACTGGATCCACGAACGCCGCGCGGTCGGCTTCGTCGCCGACCCGGCCGCGATGGAGCAGACCGCGGGCCTCGCGAAGCGCTTGCTGCGCAAGCAGGTGTCCGACGAGGACCTGCGCGCGCGGCTCACGCCCGACTACACCATCGGCTGCAAACGCCTGCTCATCTCCAGCACGTGGTACCCGGCGCTGACGAAGCCGCACGTCGACGTCCGCTCCGGCGGGGTCGCGTCCGTGCGGCCGGACGCGGTGGTCGGCGCCGACGGGGTGGCGGTGCCCGCCGACGTGATCGTCTACGGCACCGGGTTCGACACGCAGCAGACCATCCGGTTCGAGGTCGAAGGCCGCGACGGCCGCACGCTTGCCGACGCGTGGAGCAAGGGCAACGAGGCCTACCTCGGCACGACCGTCGCCGGGTTCCCCAACCTGTTCCTCATGGTCGGCCCGAACACGGGGCTGGGCCACAACTCCCAGGTGTTCATGATCGAGGCGCAAGCGTCCTATGTGGTCGCCGCGCTGCGCCGGCTGCGCCGCGCCAAGGCGTTCGAGGTGCGAGCCGAGGTGCAGGACGCGTTCAACGACTGGCTCGACTCGCGGATGGCCGCCACCGTCTGGCAGACCGGCGGGTGCCGCAGCTGGTACCAGGACCCGAAGTCCGGCCGCAACACCGTGCTGTGGCCGGCGGGCACCGTGGAGTTCTGGCGGCGGACCCGGCGCTTCCGCGCGTCGGACTACGCGGTGACCTGACCGTTGGGCCGAACGGAGCAATTCGGAACGGCAGTGGAACCTCCGCCGGCCCCTTCACGTAGGTAGCGGGTGATCCGTTCCCTACTGGAGGTGTGTGTGCGTAAACCTTTGACCGTGCTGGGGGTCGTGGCGCTCGTCGCGACAGGGGCAGGGGTCGCGGCCGCCGCGCCGCAGCAGAACACAGCGCCGCAGAAAAATGCAGCGCCGCAAGTGGCACAACAGCAAGCAGATCAGCCGCACGACAGAACGGCGCTGCTCATCACGGGCGATGTCGTCACAGTGCACGACGTCGGCGGCGGGCGCGAGACGTACGACGTGGCCCCGGCCGCAGCCAGGGGGCCGGCTAGATCGTTGGTGCACCTCGGCCTCGGCGGGCGCAACTACGAGATCCCCGCCACCGCGGTGCCTTACCTGGGCAAGGGCCTGGACCTCGGTCTGTTCGACGTCGACAAAGCCGCGACCGACCACGTGACCACCCCGACGCGCACGTTCGACCGCGCGGCCGCGCAGAGCTTCGGTGCGCAGCTGGCGAAGCAGTACACAGCGGACCGCGCCCGCGGCACTTTCGGCGGCCGTGGCCTGTTCGCGAGCGGCGCGACCTACGGCACCTCGGCGCCGGCGAAGAAACAGCCGCGCACAGTGCTGAACACCCTGACGCTCGCGGCGAACGAGGCGGATGGCACGCCGTCCGACACCGGGGTCGCGTTCCTCACGAACACCGACGACTCGACCTTGCTCGACAGCAACGAATCGGTCAACTACTTCTACGACGGCACCGCCAAATACAGCGTGCCGGCCGGGAATTACAGCGCCATCAGTGTTTTCTTCACCACCGCGGCCGACGGCACGGTCTCCGGGGTGCGTGAGGTGGTGGACCCCGAGTTCGCCGTGAAGGGCGACAAGACCGTGCGCATGGACGCCGCGAAGGCGTCGAGCAAGGTCACCTGGGTCACGCCGCGCCCGGCGCTGCTCGACGACAACGGCTTCCTCGTCCGCCGCGCCGCGAAGACCGGTCCCGCCTTCAGCCTCGACTACGACGCCGGGCCTGGCGTGCCCCTGTGGATCTCGCCGGTGGCGAAGCCCGTGCAGACCGGTGCGCTGCAGACCTACCCCTACGCGCGGCTCGTGTCGCCGCCCAGCTCCGGCACGCCGTACGAGTACTGGCTGCAGAAGGCGAGCATCGGCTCCATCCCGAAGCAGCGCTACACCGTGACCAGCGCCGACCTCGCCACGCTCGACACCTCCTACTACGCCGAACAGGAGTCGATCGGCCGCGTGCAGCGCAGCGGCCTGTTCGCTTTCGAGGACGGCGGTGGCCGGCCCGGCGTGCCGATCGACCTGCCGCGGCACCAGATCGAGTACGTTTCCGCCGCTCCCGACCTGCTGTGGTTCGGCACGACGGCCAAGTTCGTGAGCCAGTCCGGCAGCTGGGTCGGCGGTCAGTTCATGACCGGCGAGGTCTACCGCGGCGGCCAGACCGCGACGGAGGGCTACGGCAAGTTCCCGCTGCACACCGCCGAGGCCGTCGCGGTCGGGACGCCGATCAAGGGCTCTATCCACGTGGCTCCGGGTGCGGTGCGCGCCGGCGACGACGTTTCGATCAGCCTCATCCCGTTGTCCGACAACCAGCCCGGTCACACCGGCGGATTGCGTGGTGGGCCGAACGACACCGAGTCCGGTCACTACACGCTGACGCAGGACGGCACGATCGTGGCGCAGGGCGTGCCGGGTGACGACGTCCAGTTCACGCAGGCTGTGAGCCCCGAGCCGGCGACGCTCGGGCTCACCGTGGACGCCGCGCGCAGCGGGCCGATGTTCTCCCTGTCGACCGCGACCCACACCGAGTGGACGTGGCGCTCGCAGCACGTCGACGGCGCTGCCCTGCCGGCACCGCTGCAATGCTCGGTGTCGCGCGGGGCCGATCCCGACGCGTTGTGCCAGGCGGAACCCCTGCTCATGCCGGGCTACGACATCGGCGGCCTCGGCCTCGACGGTTCCACGGCCTCCGGTCCGCAGTCGCTCGACGTCACCTTCGCCCACGTGCAGACGTCCGCTGTGAGTGCAGTCTCCGCGGCGACGGTGCAGTTCTCCACCGACGGCGGGGCGACTTGGCAGGACGCCACCGTCACCCCGGGCGCGGACGGCGCATTCCACGCGGCCTACTCCGTGGTCCCCGACGATTTCCGGGGAACGGCCGTGGCCTTGCGCGTCACCGCCGCCGACGCCGGTGGCAGCACCGTCGCCGAGACGATCACCGCCGCCTACCGCGTGAACTTCTGAGGGGAGTGTCCACTGTGTTCAGCAAAGTCTTCACCGCCGCGGTGATCGTGGGGGCGGCGCTCACCGCCGTCACCGGCACGGCGGGCGCCGCGACCGCTCCCCGAGCCGCTTGCGGAGCCGTCGGGCCGACCATGGCGCGCTGCCTGACCAGCTACGCCACGGCCGATGCCCCGGACGGCTGGGGTGCGACCGACCTCGCCGCCGCCTACCGCCTGCCCGCCGAACCGGGGCCAGGTGACCTCGTGGCGATCTCCATCGCCTACGACTCGCCGACGCTGGAGCAGGACCTCAACACCTACCGTGCCCAGTACGGGCTGCCACTGTGCACTTCGGACACCGGCTGCTTCCGCAAGGTGAACCAACGCGGCGACGCGGCTCCGCTGCCCGGCCAGAGCTTCGGTTGGAATCTGGAGTCCACACTGGACGCGTCGATGGTTTCGGCGGCGTGCCCGTCGTGCCGGATCCTCGTGGTGGAGGGTGACAGTCCGCTGTTCCCGGATCTGGCCGCCACGGAGGACACCGCCGTGCGGTTGGGTGCGAAGATCGTGACCAACAGCTACGGCGGGCGGGAGAACGGGTACTCGCTTTCCTTCGCGAGCAGCTACCAGCACTCCGGCGTGACCACCGTCGTGTCCTCGGGTGACGACGGGTTCACCGCCGCCAGCTATCCGGCGGTACTGCCGGACGCGGTGGCCGTCGGTGGCACGACGTTGAGCCGCGACTCGTCCGACCGCGCCTTCGCGGAGTCGGCGTGGCTCTCCGGAGGCAGCGGCTGCTCGGCCTACGTCGCGAAACCGGCGTGGCAGCAGGATCCACACTGTCGCAACCGGACGGTCGCCGATGTCTCGGCCGTCGCCGCGCAGTTGTCGATCTACTTCACCGATGCGGGTGGCTGGGCGACGGCGAACGGCACGAGCGCCTCGGCACCGTTCGTCGCCGGTCTGATCGCGCGGGCCGGACACGCGGGCACCACGACGGCCGCCACCCTGTACGCCGGTGCGGGACACTTCTTCGACGTCACCGACGGCTCCAACGACCAGGTGTCGGGCGGGGCCAAGTGCGGCGGTGACTACCTGTGCGTCGCCGCCGCCGGGTACGACGCCCCGACGGGCGTCGGCACGCCGGACGGGCTCGCCGGCCTGTAGCGAGAAAACGATTTGCCCAGCGGACGCCGGGGCCGGTAGCTTGCTCCCGACCGCGATTCGGCTCGAGGAGGTGGGACCCATGTTCTGTGGATCGATGTGGGTGCTCCCCCTCAGTTTCGTGGTCGGGCGGTAGGTGTCGCCGGGAGCGCCGAGAGCACTTCCGAAAGGCGGCATGCCATGTACTTCACTTCCGAAACCCCGGCGGACGGTCTCGTCGAACGCGAGTTCACCGTCGGCGATGTCCCCGGCGTTCTCTGGACCCCCACAGCGGGCCCCGGCCCGCTCGTGCTCCTCGGGCACGGCGGCGGCAACCACAAGAAGCACCCGGCCATGACCGGGCGGGGCGGGCTGCTCATCGCCGCCGGGTTCTCCGTCGCCGTGCTCGACGCGCCAGGGCACGGCGACCGGCCCCGCTCGGCTGAGGACGACCGCGAGGTCGCCCTGATGCAGGAGGCGATGGCGACGGGCAAGCCCGTGGGCCCGATCGTCGAGCGCTACAACGGCGCCCTCGCAGCGCGTGCCGTGCCCGAATGGCAGGCGGCGCTCGACGCGTTGCAGGACGAGGTGCCCGGCCCCGTCGGCTACTGGGGCATCAACATGGGCACGGCGATCGGCGTTCCGCTGATCGCGGTCGAACCCCGCATCAAGGCCGCGGCGCTGGGCCAGTTCTGGCCGTCGACGCTGGTCGACCTGGCAAAGCGGATCACCATCCCGATCGAGTTCGCCGTGCAGTGGGACGACGAGCACATCCCGCGGGACGACGCGCTCGCACTGTTCGACGCTTTCGCCTCACCGGAGAAGACGTTGCACGCCAACGCGGGCAAGCACAAGCAGCTCCCGCGGTTCGAAGCGGCCAGCGCCGTCCGCTTCTTCAGCCGGCACCTCGGCACGCCGTGACGAGCCACGCGCGGGAGCCGAGCCACACGCCGTCGTCGGTGTGGTGTTCGGCCATGACCTCGCGAAGCCGGTCGAGGGCCCGCGAAGTCTCGCTCTCGTCGAGCTGGTCGAGCGCGGTGCTGACCAGTTGCAACGGCCGCACCACGTCGGCGGCGGTCGTGGGATCCGGGCCGTAGTAAAGGGGTTCGGACAGGTCGGTGAGCTGGACGTCGATGAACCCCGCTGTGGTCAGCACTTCGCGGACCACAGCGGGGTCGCCGAGGGTGAACGGACTCGTGTGCGGCACCGGCGGGCTGCCCACCGCCCGGCTGATCTCCGACACCCATTCCTGCCGGTCCCGCGCCTGCCACACGAGCTGCACCAGCCGTGCGCCCGGCCGCAATGCGCGGGCGACGTTGGTGAACGCGGCGACCGGATCCGCGAAGAACATGGTGCCGAGGCGGCTGAAGGCGAGACTGAAGTGCGCGCTGGGGAACGGATGTGTCTGCGCGTCGGCCAGCTCGAACCGCACATTGGTGACGTTTTCGGCCACGGCGAGCCGGCGGGCGGCCTCCAGCCGGGCCGCGGAGACGTCCACGCCGAGCGCGGAGCCCCGCACGGCGAGGCGGGCGGCTTCGCGGGTGGTCGCGCCGCCGCCGCAGCCGATGTCGAGCACGATGTCGTCGGGTCCCACGGCGGCGGCCTCACGCAGCAGCGGTTGGTAACGGTGGAGCTCGGCGTCGAAGTCGAAGGTCGGTGCGGCCATGGCGCCCATCATGCCCGGCACCGAGATGCGGCAGCGGAAAGTCGCAGGTAGATTGCGGTTCGTGATCTTGCGGGAAGTCGCTCATGCGTGAGGACGAGGTCCTCGCCCAGCTCACCACGCCCCTGGCCGCGCCGGCTTTTCCGCGCGGGCCCTACCGGTTCACCGACCGCGAATACCTGAACATCACCTACCGGACGGATCCGGCGGCGCTGCGCGCGCTCGTGCCGGAACCGCTGGTCGTCGACGAGCCGCTGGTGCGGTTCGAGGTGATGCGCATGCCCGACGTGACCGGCCTCGGCGACTACACGGAGTCCGGCCAGGTCGCGATGGTGCGCCACGGCGACGAGGCCGGTGAGTTCACCCTCGGCATGTACGTGGACAGCTTGCCCGCCATCGCGAGCGGCCGCGAGGTCGCCGCGTACCCGAAGAAGCTCGGCAAACCCAGGCTGTACACGGATTCCGACACCCTCGTCGGCTCGCTCGACTACGGCTCGATCCAGGTCGCGCTCGCCACGATGGGGTACAAGCACCGCACGCTCGACGAAGCCCAGGCGCGCGCGGAGCTGACCGCGCCGACGTTCATGCTCAAGCTCGTGCCCGGCTACGACGGCCGGCCGCGCATCTGCGAGCTCGCGCGCAGCCAGATCAGCGACGTGACGATCAAGGGCGCGTGGACCGGCCCGGCGCGGCTGCACCTCGTGGCCCACGCGCTGGCGCCACTGGCCGACCTGCCGGTGCTGGAGATCGTGTCGGCCAGTCATCTCCTGACCGACCTCACGCTCGGCCGGCTCGCGGTCGTGCACGACTACCTGGCTTGAGGGGAAACCATGAAGGCGACCATCGTCGGTGGCGGGGTCATCGGTGTGTCGTGGGCCGGGCTGATGGCCTCGCGCGGCCTGGACGTGACGGTCAGCGACCCGGCGCCGGGCATCGAGGACACCGTGCGCGCCGGGCTGGCGGAGCTGGAGCCGGCGTTGCGGGAGCTCGGCTTGCCCGCTCGTGACTTGGCGGTGAGCTTCGAGCCGGACCTCGCGACGGCCGTTGCCGAGGCGGACGTGGTGCAGGAGAACGGCCCCGAACGGCTCGACCTGAAGCACCGGATCTTCAGCACCATCGAGGCCCACGCTCCGGCGCACGCGTTGCTGCTCACGTCCACGTCGGGCATTCCCGCCACCGACATCGCCACGGCTATGCAGCAGCCGGAACGGCTTGTGGTGGGGCACCCGTTCAACCCGCCGCACCTGATTCCGCTGGTGGAGGTCGTGGCGGGGGAGAAGACGTCGGCGGAGAACGTGGCGCGGGCCGTCGCGTTCTACGAAAGCCTGGGCAAGAAGCCGATCGTGCTGGCGAAGGAGGTGCCGGGGTTCGTCGCGAACCGGCTGCAGGCCGCGATCTTCCGCGAGTGCGTGCACCTCGTCGCCGAGGGTGTGGTGACCGAGCAGCAGCTTGACGAAGTGGTCACGTCCTCGCTCGGGCAGCGGTGGGCGGTGAGCGGGCCGTTTCTGAGCTTCCACCTCGGGGGCGGGGCCGGCGGGCTGCCGCACTTCCTCGAACACCTGGGCCCGGGCCTGCGGAAACGCTGGGGCCAGCTGGGTACGCCGGACCTCGACGAACCGACCGTCGCGCTGCTGAGCGCCCAGTCGGAGGACTTCGGCGGCACGATCGACGAGCTGGCCAAGGCCCGCGACGAGAAGCAGATCGCCGTGATGAGGGCGCTGGGGACCACGCCAGGACAGGAGCAGCGATGACCGTCACCGACCGGATCCGCGAAGCGCTCGCCAACCCCATTCGTTCCGAAGCGGACGACCGGTTCGACATCCACGCCGCGCTGGCCGAAGTGCTCGCCGATGCCGGACTGTCCGAAAAGGACTGTGGCGGCTCCGTCGAGTTCCTCGGCGCCGACCTGATTGTGCCGAGCGCGGTGCGGCTGGGCGCGGCGCCGGCGATCGGGCTCGTCGCCAAGTCCGTGGCGCTGGCCGCGTTGTGGCGCCACCGCGGCGGGCCGGGGCAGGACATCAGCATGGACGTGCGCACGGCGCCGCACCGGCTGTGCCCGTTCTACGACAAGAAGTGGGAGCTGATCAACGGCCTGCCGCCCACCAACACGGCCGACCCGGGCAGCCCGTTCACGCTCAAGTTCTACCGCGCCGGCGACGGCCGCTGGGTGATGCCGCTCAACATCTACCCCAAGCTGAAGTCCGCCGCGCTCAAGCTTCTTCGCACCTACGACGACGAGACCGCCGTGGCCAACGCCGTCGCCCGCTGGAGCGCGCTCGACCTGGAGGAGGCCGGCGCCGACGCGGGGCTCGTGATGCCGATGGTGCGCAGCACGGAGGAGTTCCTCGAGACCAGCCAATACCGCGACGTGCTGGCCGGCCTGCCGCTCATCGAGATCGAGAAGATCGGCGATTCCGATCCGGAGCCGCTGCCCGAGGGTGCTCGCCAGCCGCTCGACGGCGTTCGCGCGCTCGGGATGGGACACGTGATCGCCGGCGCCGCCATCGGGCGTGCGCTGGCGCAGCACGGAGCCGACGCGCTGAACCTCTGGCGCCCGACCGAGTGGGAAAACCCGGTGACGTACTCGACGGCGAACGTCGGCGTCCGATCGGCCACAGTGGACTATCTGCGGGACAAGACGGCGCTGGCGAAGGTCCACGAGCTGGTGCGGGGCGCGGATGTGTTCTACGCCAACCGTCGGCCGGGTCTCGTCGCCAGGCTCGGGTTGTCCGCCCAGCGTGCCGCGCAGCTGCGACCCGGGATCATCCACACCACCGTGTCGCTGCACGGCGAACGTGGGCCGTGGGCGCAGCGCGTGGGCTTCGACCAGACGGCGGGGTGCGTCGCCGGGATGATGACGCTGGAGGGCTCGCCGGACCAGCCCGTGCTGCCGCACATCGGCGTGGTCAACGACTACCTCGTGCCGTGGCTCGCCACCACCGGGATCTGCGCGGCGTTGATGCGCCGGGCGACCGAAGGCGGCAGCTACCGCGTGCACATCTCGCTGACGCGCATCGCGTTGTGGATCATCAGCCTGGGCGTATTCGACAAGGAGTACGCGCGCGCGGTCGCGGGCACCGGTGAACAGCACGCGTACGTCGACCCGGAGACGTTCACGGCCGAGACGCCGCTGGGGCTCTACCAGGGCGTGACCGACCAGGTGCGGATGTCGGAGACGCCTGGTGAGTTCTCGACGATCCTCGTGCCGCGCGGGTCCGGGCGCGCCGAGTGGCTGCCGCGGCCGGCCGGGCTACTGTCGTGATCATGATCCCGGACCTCGTTTCCCGCCTGCGCAAGTCGTTCGCCGCCGGCCGCACCAAACCGCTGTCGTGGCGGCGCGAGCAGCTCGGCGCGTTGAAGCGCATGCTGCTGGAACAGGAGGACGACTTCCTCGCCGCCCTGCACACCGACCTCGCGAAGAACGCCACCGAGGCGCGTCGCACCGAGCTGATGTTCATCGTCAACGAGGTCGACGACACCCTTGAGCACCTCGACGAGTGGCTCGCGCCGCAGCCCGCGGGCCTGCCGGAACGCTTGCTGCCCGCCGAGGGCCGCGTGGTGCGCGAGCCGCTGGGTGTCGCGCTGATCATCGGGCCGTGGAACTACCCGCTGCACCTCGCGCTGGCGCCGCTGGTGGGGGTGCTGGCCGCGGGCAACGCCGCCGTCGTGAAGCCGAGCGAGCTTTCGCCGACGGTGTCGGCCGCCATCGCGCGCCACGTGCCGGCGTACCTCGACCCCGAGGCCGTCGCCGTGGTGGAGGGCGCCATCCTGGAGACGACGGAGCTGCTGGAGCAGCACTTCGACCACATCTTCTACACGGGCAACGGCGTCGTCGGGCGGATCGTGATGACCGCCGCGGCGAAGCACCTCACGCCCGTGGCGCTGGAGCTGGGCGGCAAGAGCCCGGTGATCGTGGACACGGACGTCGATCTTCAGGTGGTCGCGCAGCGGATCGTGGACACGAAGTTCATGAACGCCGGCCAGACGTGCGTCGCGCCCGACTACGTGCTCGCCATCGGCGACACCGCGGCCCGCCTCGAACCGCTGCTGACCGAGGCGCTGCACGCGAAGTTCGGCGACGACGCGGCTTCGAGCCCCGACTACGGGCGCATCGTGAACACCCGGCACTTCGATCGCCTGTCTCACCTCCTGGCCAGTGGCCGCGTGGTCACCGGCGGCCAGACCGACCGCGACGCCAAGTTCATCGCACCGACCGTGCTCGCCGAGGTCGCGCCGGACGCACCCGTGATGGGCGAGGAGATCTTCGGGCCGATCCTGCCGGTGCTGCCCGTGTCGTCTTTGGACGACGCCATCGCATTCATCACGGGCCGCGACAAACCGTTGGCGCTGTACGCGTTCACCGGGTCCGAAGAGGTCAAACAGCGCATCCTCACCGAAACCTCCTCTGGCGCGGTGACGTTCGGCATGCCGGTGCTGCACCTCGTCGCGCCCGAACTCCCCTTCGGCGGCGTCGGGGAGAGCGGCATGGGGCGCTACCACGGGAAGTACTCCATCGACACGTTCAGCAACCTCAAGGCGGTGCTCGACAAGCCACTGTCCTGAGGACTCGGTGGAATCCTCCGGGGGCGGCTACGATCCTGGATCATGAGCCACCCAGGGGGTCAGCAACCGCAGGGTTATCCGCAAGGTCAGCAGGGGTATCCGGCGGGATATCCGCAGCAGCCGGGGTATCCCGCGCCGGGGCAGCCGGGTTCTGTCGAGCAGGGTCAGTCGCAGCCGGGATTTCCCGGGGCCGGCCAGGCGCAGCAGGGTTTCGGCCAGGCCGGCCAGCCGCAGCCGGGTTACCCGCAGGCGGCAGGACAACCGGGTTACGCGCAGCCGCAAGGGCAGCCGGGTCAGCCGGGATATCCGCAGCCGGGCCAGGCCGGGTACCCGCAACAGGCCGGTGAGGCCGGGTACCCGCAGCCCGGTTACCAGCAACCCCTCCCGCAGTACGGACAGCCGCAGCAGTGGGGCGCCCCGCAGCAGCAGTTCTCCCCGCCGCCGCAGGGCTTCCCGTCGCAGCCGGGCCCAGCAGGCGGTCCGCTGACCCTGCCCGGCCTCGGCGCGATCCCGGCGGTGCTCGGTGTGGTGCTGGAGCTGGTGGCCCTCTTCGGCGTTTCGTGGATCACCTTCACCAACGGCACCCAGTCGGTGACGATGTCCTTCCTCGACCTCGTCAAGGCCGCCAGCGACAACGCGGCCGCCTCCGGCTTCGCGGCGACGTACGTGCAGTTCCTCGCCTTCATCATCACCGCCGCGACAGCCGGATCGGTGCTGCCCTGGACACTCGGCGCACTCCGGGCCAAGCGCTCGGCGTTCCTGCTGAGCGGCATCCGCAGCCGCGAACTCACCCGCTCCGGCTTCTGGTGGTACCGCACGGTCTTCAGCGGCCGCGCGGCCGTCATGCTGATCCTCCACGCCGTCGGCATCGCCACCCTCTACTGGGGCAACTTCCCCTCCCTGGGCCTCGGCCCGATCCTCCTTTTGGTCGGCGCCGCCCTGGTCATCGCCGGCGCGGCCATGGGTCCCCGGCAGGCTCCGGCCATGCCCTGACCCTCCACAAGGGAGCTTCACCTCAGGACCGGTGCAACGGCGAGTGCGCCCGGGTGATCACAGCCCCGGGAGCACTCGCCGACATGGGCCGTGGCGTGGGCCGGGACGACGAAGCCGACCTCGGACATCTGGCGCGAGCCGTCGGGGCGCGGTTCGTGGTGCACGATCATCACCTCGCCCGGCAGCGGCACGCCGGCGCGGGAGGCCGGCTCCACCCGCTACCGGCTCGCCCCGGTCGTGCTGCGCCTCGGCAACGCCTACCTCGGCAGCCTCGAACTGCGCGCACGATCCTCCCGCGAGCTCGGCGCAAGCCGCTGGCCGGTGCCGGTCAGCCCGGCGCACTGGGCCGTCAGGCCGGCGCGAGCACCAAAGTGGTGTGTTGCCCGTTCAGGCCCTCGTTCATCACCAGCGCGCACGCCACCACCGTACCCAGCCAGACGGCGGACACGGCGAGGTCCGATCGGGGGACCACCGGGTAGAGCACGGGGGTGAACGTGTTCCCGCCGTTGCCGCCCGTGGACGCGTGGACGTGGTTCAGGTACCGGATCCCGGTGGTGCGGTCGAACAGCATCGGGTGCCGGAAGGCCTCGCTCATGTCGAACCTGCGGCGCTTCTTCTCCGGGCGGGTGTCGGCGAACTCGGTCACCTCGACGACGTGGCCCACCGGGATCGGCGCGGGGTAGTTCACCGCGATCGTGCGATTCACACCGGCACCCTAGCAACCACCGGCCGTTCCGCTGACGGGAAAAATGACACTCCACAGTGGACGCATCCTACGTCTGGTTCCGCCGCTTCGTCCGGAAATCGAGTTGCGCACGTCACTACGCCACGGCGAGTTCGGCCGAAGTTCAGCCACTGCTCATCAACTCCTGGGCGAACGGCTCACCGCGGCAGACGAGTGTTCCCCGTGGCTCCCACCCCGAAAGGACCTCGATGACCGAGAACACCGACCAGGGCAACGGTTTCACGCGCAGACGCCTCCTGGGCTCCGCGGCCGCTGCGGGCGGTCTCGCCGCCGCCGCGATGGCGCTGCCGGCGAACGTCCGCAAGGCGATCGCTTCGCCCGCGCCGAAGAACGGCCGGATCTCCGACCTCAAGCACGTCGTCATGCTGATGCAGGAGAACCGCAGCTTCGACCACTACTACGGCACGCTGTCCGGCGTCCGCGGCTTCGGCGACCCCCACGCCGCCCGCCAGTCGGACGGCAGCTCGGTCTTCTACCAGAAGGACGCGAAGAACCCCAAGGGTTACCTGCTGCCGTACCACCTGGACACGAAGTCGACCGCCGCGCAGGCGATCCCGTCGACGAGCCACGAGTGGGCCGTGCAGCACGCGGCTTGGAACGGCGGCAAGAACGACCAGTGGCTGCCCGCCCACCGCGCCGCCGACGGCGAGACCAACGGCCAGTACACCATGGGCTACTTCACCCGTGAGGACATCCCGTTCCAGTACGCGCTGGCCGACGCGTTCACGATCCTCGACTCCTACCACTGCTCGGTGCTCGGCCCCACGGGCCCGAACCGCCACATGTGGATGGCGGGCACGATCGACGCCGCGGGCGACTTCGGTGGCCCCTCGCTCACCACGAGTGCGCCCAACGGCGCGTACTCGTTCAAGACCTACCCCGAGCGCCTCACCGAGGCCGGCGTGAGCTGGAAGATCTACCACTCGCCGGGCGGGACGACCGGGCTCGCCTCGCTCGCGCACATCGCCCAGTACTTCAACGCGAAGCCGGGCGACGACCTGTTCGAGAAGGGCATGAACCCGCAGCCGCTCGGCCAGTTCGAGTACGACGCGGCCCACGACCAGCTGCCCACCGTGAGCTGGATCCTGCCGCCCTCGGGCTTCGACGAGCACCCGGCCGGCCTGCCCGCGGCGGGCGCGACCTTCGTCGCCGGCAAGATCGACGCCATCGCGGCCAACCCCGACGTGTGGGCCAAGACGGCGTTCATCCTGTCCTACGACGAGAACGACGGCCTGTTCGACCACGTCGTGCCGCCGACCCCGAAGCCCGGCACCCCGGGTGAGTTCGTGTTCAAGAAGTCGGTGACCGGCGTCGACGGCGCCGGCCTGCCCACCGGTCTCGGCTTCCGCGTGCCGTGCATCATCGTGTCGCCGTGGACCGTCGGCGGCTGGGTGTGCTCGGAGACCTCCGACCACACGTCGCAGCTGCGGCTGTTGGAGCAGGTGACCGGCGTGCGCGAGCCGAACATCACCGACTGGCGCCGCCGCAGCGTGGGCGACCTCACCTCGGCGTTCCGCTTCCACGACGCCACCAAGCACGCGCCGACGCTGCCCGACACCACGGGCCAGTACAACCTCGCGCAGTACGAGGTCAGCCAGTTCAAGCTGCCGCCCATCCCGACCACGCAGCAGAGCTTCCCCCACCAGGAGCCCGGCCACCGGCCGAAGACCTCCTGACCTCGGCGTTCGTCACCCGTCCGTCCCTTCGCGACGGACGGGTGGCGGCACCGGCGACCGAATTTGAGCGGCGCGTGGACAGGCGTGGCTGGTAAGGTCGTGGTGATCGTGAACGCGAAGGATCAGGGAGTTGACCACCGAAATGGTGGCTGAGGACGACATCTCCGGGTGAATCCGGCGACGACAGCGGTGCGCTCGGTGCTTTGTGCGACCACAGCGACACCGCATCTTGTCGTTTCCTGAAACCCTGCCCTGTCGTTCTCCGGGCGGCTCACGCACGCCCGCTCCACCTTGAGAGTCCTGCCATGTCCAAGTCCTCCGTCGTCTGTTCCGGCCTGTCCTTTTCCTGGACCGACGGCACCCCCGTCTTCGAAGACCTGTCCTTCACGCTCGGGCCGGGTCGCGCCGGTCTCGTCGCGCCCAACGGCGCCGGCAAGAGCACCCTGCTCAAGCTCATCGCCGGCGAGCTCCACCCGCTCGCCGGTTCGGTGACCACCGACGGTGTGCTCGGCTACCTGCCGCAGACGTTGCCGCTCGCCGGCGAACCGACCGTGGCCGAGGTGCTGGAGATCGCACCGATCGTGCGCGCGCTCGCGGCCATCGAAGGTGGTGACGCGAGCGAGGAGCACTTCGCGAAAGTCGGCAGCGACTGGGACATCGAAGAACGCGCCGGCGTGGAGCTCGACCGGCTCGGGTTCGGCGACGTCGCGCTCGACCGCCGGCTCGACACGCTCAGCGGCGGCCAGATCGTGTCGCTCGGCCTGGCCGCGCAGCTGCTGAAACAGCCCGACGTGCTGCTGCTCGACGAGCCCACCAACAACCTCGACCGTGACTCCCGGCGCCGCCTGCACACCGTGCTCGGCGACTGGAAGGGCACGCTGCTGCTGGTCAGCCACGACCGTGACCTGCTCGACCGCATGGACCGGATCGCGGAGCTGGACCACGGTTCGCTGCGGCTGTTCGGCGGCAGCTTCACCGAGTACGAGACCACGAAGAAAGCCGCGCGCGAGGTCGCGGAGAAGAACGTGCGCACCGCCGAACAGGAGGTCAAGCGCGAGAAACGCGAGCTTCAGCAGGCCCGCGAACGCGCGGCGCGGCGGGCGTCCACCGGCGCCCGCACCGGCTCCGACATCCCGCGCATCGCGCTCGGCAACATCAAGCGCCGCGCGGAATCGTCGGCCGGCAAGGCCAACGACATGCACTCGCAACGGCTCGGCGCCGCCAAAGCCCGGCTCGACGAGGCCGACCGCGCCGCGCGCGAAGACGACACGATCGTGCTGGAGCTGCCCGACACCGCCGTGCCCGCCGGGCGCACGGTGTTCCACGGCGAGCGCCTGCACGTGCGGGAGCTGTTCGCCGGCGAAGGCGCGACGCTGGCGATCCGCGGGCCGGAGCGGATCGCGTTGATCGGCGCCAACGGAGTCGGCAAGTCGACATTGTTGCGGCTCGTCGCGGGCCTGCTCGAACCCGACAGCGGGCTGCTGACCAGGGCAGACGGCCGTGTCGCGTACCTCTCGCAGCGTCTGGACCTGCTCGACGACGACCGCACCGTGGCGGAGAACCTGCGGGCGGCCGCGCCTCAGCTTCCCGAGGCCGACCTGATGAACCTGCTCGCGCGCTTCCTGTTCCGCGGGCCGCGGGCGCACCTGCCGGTCCGGGTGCTCTCGGGTGGCGAACGGCTGCGGGCGACGCTGGTGTGCGTGCTGTGCGCGGAGCCGGCGCCGCAGCTGCTCCTGCTCGACGAGCCCACGAACAACCTCGACCTCGCGAGCGTGGAGCAGCTCACCGGCGCGCTCAACGCGTACCAGGGGGCGTTCGTGGTCGTGAGCCACGACGACCGCTTCCTCGCCGAGCTGGGTATCAGCCGCTGGCTCACGCTGGCCGAGGGCAAGCTGACGGAATCGGGGCCGCCGTCGGATTCCTGACAAATGTCATGGGCGAGCGGTGCGCCGGCTCACTGCCGTGGGCCGGCGCGCTCGCCCAGCATGGGTGGAGCAACAAGGGGAGACCTCCACTCAGTCCGGAAAGGACAGTTATGAACGCCGGCTCTGCCACCGTGTCCCACGAAGCCCTCAACCACCCGCGCAGCCTCTCGGCCTTCCGCAAAACGAGACTGCTCGTCATCGCCTACCTCACGCTCAGCGTTCTCACCGTCGGCGCGGTGGTCTTGCTGCGGAACAACGCCGCGATGGTCACCGACGCCGTGTGGGTGCGCACGGTGATCGTCGTGGCCAGTGCCCTGCTCACACTGTCCTTCACCCTCCGGACGAGCAAGGGCTCGCGCCGCGCCTACCTGCGGCTGCGGCTCGTCACCGGGCTCATGCTGGTGGCGCTGGTCGTGATCGCGGCGCTGCCCGGCGCGTTCCCGGTGTGGCTGCGGGCCGAGCAAGGCCTGTGCGCGCTGCTCCTGCTGGGCGTGGTGCTGATCGTCAACGGACAGCACGTCCGCTCGTTGTTCGCACGCTCCTGACCCGGATCCCGGTAGCGTGCGCGCCGTGGAAGACAACGCCGATCGCTGGGTGCTCGGGTGGCGCCGGTTCGTCCTCGACGCCGGCATGCTCGTGTACCCGGCGGTGACCGTCGCCGGCCTGGTGCCGCGCGGCGGCACCACGGCCGTGGTGGGCTGCGCGCTCGTGGCCCTGTTCAGCTGCTGCTACGTGGTGGCCGCGATCGCCGCGGACCGCATGGCCCTGCGAGTGTTCTGGTGGGCGCTGGGCGCGCAGGCGGTGCTGTTCCTCGCCGCGTTGCCGCTCGCACAGGCCGACGCGTTCTTCCTGGCCACGGTCGTCGTGGCGTTCCTCATGCGGCTGCTGCGCGGCCGGGCCGCGGTGATGGTGCTCCTGGGGGCCGGGCTGGCGGCGATCGTCGTGCCGCCGGCGGTGCGGCCGTGGCACTCCGGGCCGGGGTGGTCGCAGGCCATCGCGCTCGTGTTCACCTCGCTGATGGTCTACGCCTTCTCCGAGGCGGTCCGTACCAACCGCGCGCTCGTCGAGGCTCGCGCGGAGGTCGAGCGGCTCGCCGCCGAAGCCGAGCGCACCCGCATCGCCCGCGACCTGCACGACCTGCTCGGCCACTCGCTCACCGCGATCACGGTGAAGAGCAATCTCGCTCGCCGGCTCGGGGAGACGGACGCGGAACGCGCGTTCGAGGAGATCGGTGAGGTCGAACGCCTCTCCCGGCAGGCGCTCGCGGACGTGCGCGCGGCCGTGTCGGGCAGCACCGAGGTGACGCTGGCGGGGGAGCTGGCCCGGGGGCGGGAGCTGCTGCGCGCGTCGGGTGTCACGGCCGACCTGCCCACCGCGACGGACGTGGTCGACGGCGCCCACCAGGAGCTGTTCGGGTGGGTCGTGCGGGAGGGGCTGACCAACGTCGCCCGCCACGCCCGCGCGGCGAGCTGCACCGTCAGGCTTTCGGCTTCGGAGGTGGAAGTGCGCGACGACGGGATGGGCGCGGTGGCTGCTTCGGGCAACGGTCTGGACGGGTTGCGCTCGCGCGTCGCCGAGGCCGGTGGGCGGATGGAGGCCGGGCCGGCGCAGCCGCGGGGGTGGCGGCTGTGCGTGTCGATGGGGGCTCGGGCATGACCATTCGCCTGCTGCTCGCCGACGACCAGGCCCTGGTGCGCCAGGCGTTGTGCGCCCTGCTGGAGCTGGAGGACGACTTCGCGGTCGTCGCGTCGGTCGGCCGCGGCGACCAGGTGGTGGACGCGGCGCTGGCGGAGCAGCCGGACGTCGCGTTGCTGGACATCGAGATGCCGGGCCTCGACGGGCTGGCCGCGGCGGCCGTGCTCGCCAAGAAAGCACCGGGTTGCCGCGTGGTCATGCTGACCACGTTCGGGCGCGCGGGCTACCTGCGGCGCGCGATGGAGGCCGGCGCCGTCGGGTTCGTGGTGAAGGACGCTCCGGCCGAGACGCTGGCCGACGCGATCCGCCGCGTGGTCGCCGGCGAGCGCGTGGTGGATCCGGCGCTGGCCGTCGCGACGCTGGCGGCGGGGGAGTCGCCGCTCACCGCGCGCGAGCGCGACGTGCTGATCGCCGCCCGGTCGGGGGTCTCGGTCGCCGAGATCGCGGCCACGCTGTACCTGTCGGAGGGCACGGTGCGCAACTACCTGTCGGCGGCGATCGCCAAGACGGGCACGCGCAACCGGATGGAAGCGCTGCGGGTCGCCGACGAGCGCGGCTGGCTCTGACAGCCGGTGCCGTCCCCCGCCGTGGGTACCCACGGTGTGGCGAGGTGCCGTCCGGAAAAGAGGGACAACCTGGAACTCGTTCGGGAAAACATCCGACGAGAGAGGCAGGAACCCGATGACCGACAAGAAGATCATCGCCGTGGTGGGGGCGACCGGTTCGCAGGGCGGTGGTCTGGCCCGTGCGATCCTCGACGACCAGCAGGGACCGTTCAGCCTTCGTGCGCTGACCCGTGACGTCGAGTCCCCGGCGGCGAAGGAGCTGGCGGCGCGCGGCGCGGAGGTCGTGGCGGCCGATCTCGACGACGAGGCGAGTGTGCTGCGCGCGTTCGAAGGCGCGTATGGCGCGTACGTGGTCACGAATTTCTGGGTCCAGCGCACCCCCGAGGAGGAGGCGGCGCGCACGCGGGCGCAGATGGAGCTCGACCAGGCGGAGATCGCCGCGCGCGCCGCGAAGAAGACCGGTCTGAAGCACGTGGTCTGGTCCACTCTGGAGGACACCCGCCCGCACTTCGAGCACCAGGGCCTCGAGCTGCCGACGCTGCTCGAGAAGTACACGGTGCCCCACTTCGACGCCAAGGGTGAGGGCAACCGGTTCTTCACCGAGCAGGGTGTGCCGACCACGTTCCTGGAGACGACGTTCTACTACGAGTCGCTCCTGCAGGGCCAGGGTGTGCACCGCGGCGCCGACGGCAAGCTCGCGCTGACCAACCCGATGGGCGACTCCGTGATGGCGCTCGTCGCGTCGGAGGACATCGGCCGCACGGCGTACGGCATCTTCCTGGCGGGCCCGACGTACATCGGCCGCACCGTCGGCCTCGCCGGCGCGCACTACACGGGCGTCCAGCTGGCGGAGCTGTTCACGAAGGTGCTGGGCGAGGAGGTCGTCTACCGGCCCCAGACCCACGACGAGGCGCGCGCCGCCGGCTACCCGGGTGCGGTCGAAGTCGGCAACATGTACCAGTTCTACGCAGACGCCGCCGACTCGTTCGTCGAGTCCCGCGACCTCGAGCGCGTGCGCCGCATCAACCCGCGGCTGAAGTCGCTGGAGGAGTGGCTGCGGGAGCACAAGTCGGAGCTGGTGACCGACTGAAGCCCGCTCCGGGCCACCGTGCGACGTCGTCGGGGGACGGTGCACGGTGGTCCGGGTTTCGTGCGGTGGCGGTGAGGCGCCGCCGCGCGGGGGAACGCTCGCCGGCGGGGCTGGTCGCGCTGTGCCGCCGGCGAGCACTTCCGGGTTTGCCGGGCGAAAACGTCAGTCCCAGGTGGCGGTCTCCGGGTCGACGCCGTGGGCCGCGGCGTTCGCGTTGATCACCTCGCGCAGCCACGGCGCCAGGTCCGGCGAGAACCCGCTGTAGTAGCCCGCGAAACCCTCGTCCTCCGCCAGCAGCCGCCCGAGGCAGACGTGGCGGGCGTGGGGGCAGTCGAAGTACGTGGTCATGGCCGCGCGGTGGCGTTCGGCAAGGGCGTTGGCCTCGGGGGAGCCCGGGGTGACACCGGTCTGGTGCGCGGTCGCCAGGTCCGCGTTCAGTTTTT
The DNA here is from genome assembly GCF_040607795.1 of Amycolatopsis sp. NPDC005232. Taxonomy (NCBI): domain Bacteria; kingdom Bacillati; phylum Actinomycetota; class Actinomycetes; order Pseudonocardiales; family Pseudonocardiaceae; genus Amycolatopsis; species Amycolatopsis sp. NPDC005232. The sequence continues at coordinate 81,703 of NZ_JBEXHL010000038.1, forward strand.
CCACGCGAGCCGTGACTTCCCGCCAGTCCGACGGGCTCAGCGCGGCGGCTCGTTCGGCGTACTGAGTCCACTGAGGACTGTCGCCCCAGCGGGTTTCGGCTTCGCCGACCCATTCCGGGCGCCAGTCGGAGCCGAAGATCTCCACCTGCTGTTCCGGCGTGAGCTGGATGCCGGTCTTCGCGGCGGCCAGCACACGGTCGACGGCCGACACCATCGTCTCCAGACGGGAAATCCGGTCGACCAGCTCGGTGCGCTGGCGCCGCAGGTGCTCGCGGGCGTCGACGGCCGGGTCGTCGAGGAGGCGGCCGATCTCCGCGAGCGGAAAACCCAGCTCGCGGTACACGAGAACCCGGTGCACCCGGGCGATGTCGTCGCCCGAGTACACCCGGTACCCCGCACACGTGCGCTCGCTCGGGCGCACGAGACCGATCGCGTCCCAGTGGTGCAGCGTCTTCACGCTGACCCCGACGAGCGCCGCGGCCCGGCCGACGGTGAGGCCTTCGCTCATCAGCCCAGTGTGGCTCACCCGCGCGGAACGTCGATCCCGACGGCGCGCAGCTCGGCGGCCTGGGCGCTGTCCGGGTCGATCGGCCGGGCGGCGGTGAGCACGATCCGCGCCCCTTCAGGTGTCTTGACCGTGAGCTCGACGGAGTTCCACGGCTTCTCCTCCGGGCCGCTCGTGCAGCCCGGCCGCAGCTCCTCGCACCGCGCGGCGACCTCGCCGATCTGGGAGAGCACGCACGAGAAGCTGATGGCCAGCGCGGAGCCGGGCCCGGCTTCACCCGGCACGAGCAGCACGTCCTGGAACGCCCACCGCCGCAGGTGGGTGATCCGGCCGGGGATGGAGAACAGGTCGATGAACCCGAGGCCGCGCAACCAGAAGTCCTTGGACTCCTCGAGGTCGGCCGTCGGGATCATCGGGAACATGGGCATGCCGTAGATGCCGCGGTAGGGCTCCGGCGCGATCGCGTCGAGGGCCGGCATCGGGACGGGGCTGGTGTATTCGGTCACGCCTTCGATGCTCGACCCTCCTGCGACGTCAGGGTCAAGGACGAAGCAGCACCCGGATCGGGTCGCCGTCGTGCTCGCGCAGGCGCCGCACACCCTCGGCCGCTTCCTCCAGCGGCAGGATCGCGCTCACGGAACCCGACACGTCCAGCCGCCCGCGCGCGACCAGCTCCACCAGGTCCGACAGGTGCTTCATCCGGTAGCCGAGGTGCCCGACGACGGTGTGGCGCCGCCGCACGAAGTTCAGCTCGGCCCCCAGCTCCAGCTGATCGGGCGACATCCCGACGAGCACCAGCCGGCCGCGGTGGCCGAGCGCGCGGTCGGCCTGCTTGACGCTGGCACCCCGGCCGACGCAGTCGAACGCGACGTCGAGCCCGTGACCGCCGGTGATCTCCGCGAGCTTGTCGGGAGTCGCTTCGTCGAGCGGGTCGAGCGCGAAGTCGGCGCCGAGGCCGAGCGCGCGTTCGCGGGCCGCAGGCAGCGGGTCGAGCGCCACGATCGGCGACGCGCCGCAGAGGCGTGCGAGCTGCACCAGGTGCGTGCCCAGCCCGCCGAGGCCCCAGATCCCCACGGCCTCCGCGGGGCGCAGCCCGGCCGTGTCGACGGCGCCGTACGGGGTCGAGACCGCGTCGGCCAGCACCGCGGCCTGCTCCAGCGGCACGTGCTCCGGCACGCCGACCAGCGTCGTCGCGGGCGTGACCACGTACTCGGCCCAGGCGCCGTCGTAGTCGAAGGCCATGATCTCGAGCTTTTCGCACACGTCGATCCCGCCGCCCTGGCGGCATTCGCGGCACGTGCCACACGGCCGGCCCGCGGCCACGACCACGCGGTCGCCCGGCGACCAGAAGCCGACCTCTTCGCCGACGGCGGCGACGGTTCCGGCCGTCTCGTGTCCGGGCGTGATCACCGGCAGTTTCGGGGTGAAGTGCCCGTCGAGCTGGGTCAGGTCCGAGTGGCAGATCCCGCACGCCGCGACCTTGACCACGACCTCACCGCGCCCCGGGGCCGGCACGGGCACCGTCTCCACGCTCAGCTTCTTCGACGCCGCGTCGAACCGCGCCGCTCGCATCGTGGCCGGCAGGCCGCTCATGGGAACTCCTCTTCGGGTCGGCTTATGCGCCGACACTAATGATCAGCGGCCGCCAAGATCAACGACCGCTGACCGTCCGTACCGGCATCCGTGCACCGGACTGTCCCGAGTGGACTATTCGAGCGCGGCGGTGAGCTCCAGGTGGATGCCGTCGGGATCGTCGACCGACAGGATCGCGATGCCGAACGCCGGCAGCTCGCGGATCGTGCCGTGCACGACGTCCGTGGCATCGAGGCGCTCCTGCGCTTCCCGCAGCCGGGTCATCGAGCCGAGCTGGAAGCTCAGGTGGTCGAGGCCGACGCGTTCGGACTCGAACCGGTCGGCCTTCTCGGCCACCGGACGCAGGCCGAGGATCAGGTTCTCGTTGGCGAGCACGACTCCGCCGTAGAGCGCTTCGCGGTCGGCCCGGATGGCCGGGTCGTCCGGGCTGCCCGGCGATTCGGCCGCGACGCCGAAGCCGAGCACCTCGGTGTAGAAGGCGCGCGAACGGTCGAGGTCGGTCACGGTGAGCCGCAGGTGGTGGACGCCGCCCAGGGCGCTGAGGATCGGCATGGTGGCCGCCTTCCGGTTCGGCCCGCCACCCCCTCGGTGACGGTGCCTGGTTCGAACGCTAGGTCCACAGTGGTCACGTCGGAAGTGTCGGTTCCGACGCGTTCGGTACCGTTCCCGACCTGGACGTCGCGGTGTTCGTCGTCGACGGCGTGGCCGATTTCGGCCTCTCCGCGGTGCTGGAAGTGCTCCGGACGGCCAACGGACTCGCCTCTGACCTGCCGGATCCGCCGCGTCCGTTCGGCATCCGCACGGTGTCCGCCGGTGGCGCCGTCCGCTCAGCCCACGGGTACACGATCCCCGCGGAACCCGTGAAAACCGTGTTGGCCGAAGGTCCCGACCTGCTGCTGGTGCCCGCCGTCGAAATCCCGCAGCCCGAAGCGCTCGTGCGCGAGGTCAGCGGGGCCTCGGGCCGCACCGTGGTGCACGCCCTCAACGCCGCGCGCGAAGCCGGCGCCCGCGTGGCCGCGGCCTGCACGGCCACGTTCTACCTGGCCGAGGCCGGCGTGCTCGACGGCGTGCGCGCCACCACCAGCTGGTGGCTCGGCCCGACGCTGCGCCGCCGCTACCCGCGCGTCGAGGTCGACGAGACGCGCACGCTCTGCGTCGGTGAGGACGTGATCACCGCGGGCGCGGCGCTCGCGCACCTGGACCTGGCGTTGTCGCTGGTCGCGGCCTCCAGTCCGGCGCTGGCCGACCTCGTGAGCCGCTACCTGCTCATCGGCAACCGCACCACGCAACAGGACTTCGCGGCCACGGAGATCCTCGCGCGCGGCAACCCGCTGGCCGCCGCGTTCGCGAACGTCGCGTGCGGTCTCGGCTGGGGGAGTCGTTGCAGGTGGCGGCGCTGGCGGGCGAGCTCGGCGTGACCGAACGCAGCCTGCAACGGACCCTGCAGGCCGAGCTGGGGATGTCGCCGCGCGAGTTGATCACCGAGATCCGGCTGCAGCGCGCGATTCACCTGCTGCGCACCACCGGCTTGACCGTCGACGCCGTGGCCGCCCGCGTCGGTTACCTCAACGGCGGCACGCTGCGGACGCTGATCCGTCGCCGGCGTGGTCTGAGCGTCGGCGAGGTGCGTGGCTCAGGCTCGCCGTGGCTCAGTGCTCCGCTGCCGGTGTCTTCGCCGGACTGACCGGCATCATCACGGCCGGGCCGAGGGCGCTCCATCCCGGCACCGGCGCGACCTGCGGTTCGAGGTGCTGCCCGAGCCCTTCGCCCGAGTGGTTCCGCAGGTACCGCAGGCCCCGGCGGAAGCGGCGGTAGGTGCGCGCGGCGATCAGCCCGACGAGCCCGAACACGATCCCGCCCGCGACGTTGGTGTGCGACGCGGGGCCGGTCAACACGAGGTCGGGCAGCGCGGGGAAGAAGGACATCACCGCGATTGTCAGGCACGCGATGGCGACCACGAGCACGAACACCGGTGCCTTGAACCCGGGGCTGCCGCCGGCCATCGCGGTGGCGCCGGCGCGGACGTCGGCGACGGCCTCGCCGTGGCGCTGCACGGCCACCGCGCGGTCGGCGTTGTTCTGGCTCGCGAGCTTCGGGTCCTTCCGCGCCTTCTCCGCCCGGGCGACGACGAGGTCGAGCACCTGCTGCGGGTTCGCGTGTTCCAGGTGCAGCAGCCACTGCCGTCCCTCACCGGCCACGCGCAGCACCGGCTGGCCGCCGACCTGGCCGAGTTGGGCGTAGGCGAGCTCGCTGTAGAGCAGACCGGGGCCGTTGGCGCGCGCGTTGCCGAGCTTGCCGGTGCTGCCGTGCACGAGCCGGTCCCACTGGACGAGCAGCCGGCCGTCGGTCAGGCGCACCACCACCTCCGTGCGGGCGCCGGCCAGGTCGCGTCCGAGCGGCCGGTTGAGCACGAGCTGCGCGAGGCGACCGCACCCGTACGCCACGACCACGGCGACCGGCGCCGCGACGAGTCCTCGCCAGCCCTCGCCGAAGCCGACGGCCATCTGGATCGCCCCGGCGGAGAGCAGCTCGAACCCGAGCAGCAGCCCGCACCACCCGAGCGCCACCGGCCACACCGTCGGGCGCCGGTGGTACACGAGCACGAAGCCCAGCACCAGCAGCACGTACGGGCTCAAGCCCCGCAGCACCGCCAGCGCGTCCAACCCGGGTGTCGTGCTCCACCCGAACGCCGCGAACGGCCCCAGGAGTCCCACGAGCACCAGCACTCCCGCGGCGATCCGACGCACCGCCATTCCCGGCCCCGAGGGCAGTGATTCCACCACTGCGCCACCTTGCCACGACAGAGGCTCCCCGCGTGGGTGATCTGTCGTATGCGAACTGTCTATTGTGGACATTTCTGGCGGGTGAATCCCGGATTACCTTGTCGTAGTGGTGCAACCACGAGGCGTCACACGGAGAAAGGCGCGGTGTGATCTGGGAAGGATGTCGGAATAGGCGAGCCCCGTTCGTCGTAGGAGTGAGGTGGCTACCGACTGAGGGAGATGCTGTGACGAACAGGCTGGAAGCCGCGCCCGGCGCAGGAGTGTCCGCTGGGGGCGGACAGCTCAAACTGGTGCTGATCCTGGGTGTCCTCGTGGCACTCGGCCCGCTGTCCATCGACATGTACCTGCCCGCGCTGCCGACCATCGCGCAGGACCTGCTCACGTCCGAGTCCACCATCCAGCTCACGCTGACCGGCACCGTGCTCGGGCTGGCGCTCGGGCAGCTGCTGGTCGGGCCGCTGTCCGACGCGTTCGGTCGGCGGATCCCGCTCATCACCGGCAGCTTGATCCACGTCGCCGCCTCGCTGCTCTGCCTGGTCGCGCCGAACGTCGAGCTGCTCACCGGCGCACGCATCCTGCAGGGCCTCGGCGCCTCCGCGGGCGCGGTGCTGGCGCTGGCCGTGGTGCGTGACCTCTACACCGACCGCAACGCCGCGAAGCTGCTGTCGCGCCTGATCCTGGTGATGGGTGTGTCGCCGGTGCTCGCGCCGACGCTCGGCAGTGCCCTGCTGAGCTGGACCGAGTGGCGTGGCGTGTTCGTGGTGCTCGCCGTGATCGGGCTCGCGAGTGCGATCGCCGCGGCGCTGGCCCTGCCGGAGACGTTGCCGAAGCAGCGCCGCCAGCCGTGGGAGCTCAAGGCGACGGTCCGCTCGTACCGCGGGCTGCTCACCGACCGCTCGTTCATCGGCCTGGTGATCGTGGCCGGTCTCGCGATGGCCGGGCTGTTCGCCTTCATCAGCGGCGGCTCGTTCGTGTTCCAGCAGGAGTTCGGTCTCAACCAGCAGCAGTTCGGCCTGCTCTTCGGCGCCAGCGCGATCTGGCTGATCGCCGCGACGCAGGTCAACGCGCGGCTGATGAACCGCTACGAGCCGGCCCAGGTGCTGGTCGTCGCGAGCGTGGCGGCCGTCGTGGCCGCGGCGGTCCTGCTGGTCACGGCGCTCACCGGCTTCGGCGGGATGTTCGGCGTCGCGGTGCCCGTGTGGGCGGTGCTGTTCTTCGCCGGCCTGATCCTGCCCAACGCGCCCGCGGTCGCCCTGAACTCCCACGGTGACAACGCCGGCACCGCGGCCTCGCTGCTGGGTGCCGTGCAGTTCGGCATCGGCGCGGCCGTGTCGCCGGTCGTGGGCCTGATCGGCAACAACGCCGCCGCCATGGGGATCGTGATGTTCAGCGGAATCCTGCTGGCGGGCGTCGTCCTCTGGGTTGTTGCCCGGCCGTGGGAGCTCACGGTCCCGGACGAGTCGGCCGGCGGCGAGCGGGTGACCGAGCCCGCGGCCCAGCCCGAGGCCGTCGCCTGCGCCGACGCGGTCTGACCGCCTCACGATTGCGGGCATTCTGCCCTCCCTGCCAGGCGGGCTGTATCAAAGGGGCACCAACGAGTCAATAGCCCATCGCGCAAGCGATCAGCCCGTTCGGCGCTGCTAGCTTGACGCGGTGAGTAATCCGCTGATCGCGCCGACGCAAGACTCCACCAAGGCGTATTCGGGTATTTCGCTGCTGGAATCCGCGAACGACTTGTCGACGGCCATCGAGTCGGGTGACTGGGCGTCGGTGGCGATGGGTGCGGTCGGCACCGCGCTGGATGCGTTGTCGATGGCGATGGACCCGTTCGGTGCGATCCTGGCGGCCGGGGTGTCGTGGTTGATGGAGCACGTCGGTCCGCTCAAGGACGCGCTCAACGGGTTGACGGGCAATGCGGATCAGATCAAGGCGCAGTCGGAGACGTGGGGCAACGTCGCCAAGGAGCTGGGCAGCGTCGCCTCCGACCTCAACGACGCGATCAACGCGGATCTGCAGTCGTGGTCGGGTTCGGCCTCGGATGCCTACCGGCAGCGGGGGCAGGATCTGGCGACGTCGTTGCAGGCGGCGCAGAAGGGCTGTGAGGGCGCCTCGTCCGGGGTGAAGACCGC
>NZ_JBEXHL010000039.1:0-88169 GCF_040607795.1 Amycolatopsis sp. NPDC005232
GCGGGTCGCGGTTGGCCGCACCGATCAGGCAGGTCACGGTGCTGCCGGCCGGCCCCGCGCGGGGCGGCCGGACGCGCCCGTCAGCTCGTGATGTCCCTCGTCGCGAACCGGCGACCGGCCAGCAGCAGGAAGATCGTGGTGTAGATGAGCGACGACAGCACGCCGCTCGCCATGTCCGACCAGTCGATGTCGGTCGAGATCAGGTCGATCCAGGCGAACGAGAAGTGCGTGGGCAGGTAGTTGCGCAGCCCTTCGAGCGCGGTGATCTGGTCGAGGATCTGCGACAGGATCGCCACCAGCACCGTGCCGCCCACCGCGCCCAGCGGGGCGTCGGTGGAGACGCTCAGCAGCAGCGCCAGCCCGGCCACCCACGCCAGCTGCACGATGATGTACACAGTGGACAGCACGAGCGCGATCATGCTGTCGCCGAAGGTGACCGCGTCGCCCGTGGGGCTGATCGCGTCACCCGCGCCGTACCAGATCACGCCCACCAGCAGCGACACCAGCGGCAACAGCACCAGTGCCGCGGCGGACAGCAGGCCCGACACGATCGCCTTCTGCCGCAGCAGGCGGTGCCGCGGCACCGGGATCGCGAGCAGGTACTTCAGGCTCGACCACGACGACTCGCTCGCGATCGTGTCGCCGAAGAACAGCGCCACGATCATCGGCAGCAGGAACGTGCCGGACACGAACAGCGCGAGCACCACGAAGTTCGGCGCGCTCGCCGTCGCGAGGTCCACGAACCCGCCCGAGCGGCGGTTCGGGTTCGACTGCCCGACCTCGAACGCGATCACCAGGATGAACGGCAGGATCGCCACGAATCCCAGCACCAGCTGGGTGCGCCGCCGCTTGAACTGCCGCTTCAGCTCCACGCCGAGGCGCAGCGTGCGCTCGGCGCGGTAGCCGGCGACGGCGCCGTCCGGGCCGACCTCCGCCTGCTCGGCCGTCGCCAGCTCGCTCAGCTCCCGCAGGGCGGCGGGGTCGGTGTGGACCCCGCCCGAACCGTTGGTGTTGCTCATGAGTTGTCTCCGACCAGCTGCAGGAACGCGTCTTCCAGCCGGCGCCGAGGCCCGGCCTGCTCCACCGCGACACCCGCGCGCACGAGTGCCGCCACCGCGTCGGCGCGGGCGAGCCCGTCGAGGTTCGCGTGCACGAGGTCACCCTCGACGTCGATGTCCGTGACGCCGCCGATGCCCTTGAGCGCCGCTGAGGCCGCCGCCGGGTCGCCGACGCGGAACGTCGCCTCGCCGCTCGCGGCCGCCAGCTCGCCGACCTCGCCCGAGGCCACGAGCGTCCCGCGGTGCATCACGACCACGTGCGAACACGTCTGCTCGACCTCGGCCAGCAGGTGGCTCGAGACGACGACCGTGCGCCCGGTGGCGGCGTAGCGCTGCAGGACCTCGCGCATCTGGTGGATCTGGGGCGGGTCGAGCCCGTTGGTGGGTTCGTCGAGCACCATGAGCTCCGGCAGGCCGAGCATCGCCTGCGCGATGGCGAGGCGCTGGCGCATGCCCTGGCTGTAGTTCTTCACGCGGCGGTTCACCGCGTCGCCCAGGCCCGCGATCTCGAGCGCTTCCGAGAAGTGGGCCTTCTCGGCGGGCCGCCCGGTCGCCGCCCAGTACAGCTCGAGGTTCGCCTTGCCCGACAGGTGCGGCAGGAACCCGGATCCCTCCACGAAGGACCCGATGCGCGACAGCACGGGTGCGCCGGGGGAGATCTTGTGGCCGAACACCCGGATCTCTCCCGCGGTCGGCGTGATCAGGCCCATCAGCATGCGCAGCGTCGTCGTCTTGCCGGCGCCGTTCGGGCCGAGCAGGCCGAGCACCTGGCCCGGCTCGACGCGGAAGGACAGGTCCTTCACGGCCACGAACCCGCCCGCGTACTGCTTGCGCAGCCCCTTGATCACGAGCGGCGTACTCGCCAGGTCCGGGTCGACGTCGTGCGCGCGCCGGCGGCGGATCGCGGCGAACACCAGCGCGAGGATGCCCACGAGCAGCGTCACGGCGATGCCGATCAGCTGGCCCTTCGGCGCCGGCGTGCCCACCGACGTCCCCGGCACGATCGGCACGGCGAGCGACGAACCCGACGCCAGCGCGATGCGGAACACTCCCGGCGCGGTCGGCGTCGAGAACGACTGGTCCGTGGTGCCGACCACGAGCCGCAGCGAGTGCCCGGCCTCGATCGGGCGCACGATGCCCGGCAGCGTCACCGTCACGTCCACCGGGGTGCCGTTCGCGGGCAGGTTCGCCACGCGGAACGGCGCGACGGCGTTGGCCGGCAGCACTCGGGTGCCGTCGGGGCCGACGTCGTAGAGCTTCGCGAACAGCACCGCCTCCGGCAGCGGGTGCGCCGGGTCGGTCGCGACCTGCAGCCGCACGGTGCTGGAACCCGCGATCAGGACCTGGCTGTCGAACGGCGCGCTGCGGAACTGCGCGGCCTGGCCCGGCGGGTCGGTGCTGAACAACGGCGCGAGCCGTGACGAACCCGCCGCCAGCCCGTTGAGGCCGGGGATGCCGCTCACGGCCGCGGGGTTGGCGCCCGCGGGCCGCACGGCGGGCTGCGGCGGACCGGCGAGCGCGACCTGGCGGCGTTCGGTGCCCGCGCCCGCGAGACCCGGGTACGCGTCGGTGCTGACCGTCCGGACGGACGGCGCGCCGTTGGCCCGCAGCGTGCCCTGCACGTCGTAGCTGAAGCCGGTGCCCGGGTCGCCGTCGCCGGTCAACGCCGCCCACAGGAAGTCGCCGATCTTCGCCCGCAGCTGCGGGCCGGGGACGCCGCCGTCGTGGCCGCCGGTGTACCAGATGGTGCGGACCTTGCCGCCCGCCGCGGCGATCTGCCGCGCGGTGGCGTCGGACTGGTCCAGACCGAACAGCGTGTCGCTCTCACCCTGCACGAGCAGTGTCGGCACGGTGATCTTGTCCGTGACGGACACAGGCGAGACGCGGTGCAGCAGCGCGACGGTCTGCGCGCTCACCTTCCCGGTGGTCGCCAGCTCCGTGTACGCCTGGCAGACCTGGGCGGTGAAGCGGCCGCACGGGTCCGCGGCCGGCGCCTGACGCGGCTGTGCCTGTCCGGCGACCGGGGCGGTGGCGGCCTCCGGATCGGTGCCGCCACCGGTGCCTCCGGTGCCGCCGACCGAGCCGCCGCTGCCGTCGGTCTCCTGCCCCGCCTCGGGAGCCTCGGCCGAGGAGGACGCACCCGCGCTCGGCGCGCCCGAACCGGAGGAGAAGAAGATGCCCGCCCAGCTCTTCTTGAACACGCCGTCGGGCGCGAACTCGCCCGCCGCCGGGGTCTTCGCCGCGGGCGGCGCGGTGGCGCCGGCGTTGGGGATCAGGCCCTGGGCCAGGTCGTTGTAGGTGATCACCGGGGCGACGGCGGCCACGCGCTTGTCGGTGCCGGCGAGCAGCAGCGACAGCGCGCCGCCGTAGGACGCGCCGGTGACGGCGATCTCCGGCGCGCCGCCCGCGCGGGTGGCGACGTCGTGGCTCGCGACGAGGTGGTCGATGAGCCGGCTCGCGTCGGCGACCTCCGCGTCGGGGTCGTTGAGGCCGATCTTGCCGGTGCTGCGGCCGAAACCGCGCGCCGACCAGGTCAGCACGACGAACCCGCGCTCGGCCAGCTCACGGGCCTGGGGGTCCACGCTGGACTTGTCGCCGCCGAAACCGTGGGCCAGCAGCACGGCGGGGGCGGGGGTCTTCTCGGGGTAGTAGGTGGTGGTGTCGATGCGGACCTGCTCGGCCGAGCCGGGCGCGGCCGGCATCTGCAGGAAGGCGTCCTGGGTCCGGACGGGCGAGGGCTGCGAGCCGCTCGTGGTCCAGACGGCCACGACGGCGGCGACGACCACCACGACCGCGGCCAGCGCGGTCAGCCGGGCACCGCGCGTGCGCGGCAACGGGATTCGGGGCACGTGCTGACGTTATTTGAGCTTCGCTGAGAGCCGCGCGCGGGGCTCACACGGATCAGACATCTTTTTTACTGATCCGACCAAAAGCAGGCCGACCCCACGCAGCACGTAACGCTGCTACGAGGCCATTCGGCCGTGACTGTGGTCGGATCAGTAACGATCGGCACAGTCACGCGAGCACCGGTGATCTTCGGTCCCGGTGACGGAGGTAACACCGCCGGTTCGGTGACGAGGGCAACCTCCGCTGGCGTTCGCGCGCCGTAACCGGCAAACTGGACGCGCTGTGAGGGGAGTATTCCTTCGCGGCGGTGTCGTCAGCACGGTGGCGTGGCCCCCGGCACCGTCGGCCGGTAGAAAGGAACCGGCGGAAGAGACCTCCGGTTAGTTGCTGCTACGCGCTATCCGGAGGTATGTGCTGTGATGACTGTTCCCTTGTGGTTATGGATCGCGACGGTCGGTGGCCTGCTGGCCCTGATCGCACTCGATCTGGTGATCGTCGACCACAAGCCCCACGCGATCAAACCGGCCGAGGCCGCGCGGTGGGTGATCTTCTACATCGCCTGCGCCGTCGTGTTCGGCATCGGGATCTGGGTCTTCGCCGGGCACGACCCGGGCGTCGAATTCTTCACCGGGTACATCACCGAGTACTCGCTGAGCGTCGACAACCTGTTCATCTTCATGATCATCATGGCGTCGTTCAAGGTGCCGGCCATCCACCAGCACCGCGTGCTGCTCGTGGGTATCCTGCTCGCGCTCGCGATGCGCAGTGTGTTCATCGCGGTGGGCGCGGCGCTGATCGCGCAGTTCGTGTGGGTGTTCTTCCTCTTCGGCGCGGTGCTGATCTGGACCGCGATCAGCATGCTGCGCAAGAAGGACGAGGAAGAGGAGTACCACGAGAACGCCGTGACCCGCTGGGTCCGCAAGGTCGCCCCGGTGACCAACGACTTCCACGGCCACAAGTACACGGTCAAGGTCGACGGCAAGCGGATGATCACGCCGATGCTCGTGGTGATCGTCGCCATCGGCTCGGCCGACCTGCTGTTCGCGGTGGACTCGATCCCGGCCATCTTCGGGATCACCCAGGAGGCCTTCCTGGTGTTCACCGCCAACGCGTTCGCGCTGATGGGTCTGCGCCAGCTGTACTTCCTGCTCGGCGGGCTCGTCGAGAAGCTGGTGTACCTGTCCTACGGCCTCGCGGTGATCCTCGCGTTCATCGGTGCGAAGCTGGTGGTGCACGCACTGCACGAGTACCACGTGGCGCCCGACTGGCTGGACATCAACAACTGGGTGTCCCTCGGCGTGATCGTGGTCGTGCTGGCGATCACCACCGTGGCGAGCCTCGCCAAGGCGAAAAAGGACGAGCGGGCGCGCGTACCGGCGGAATAAGTCTTTCGCTTAGCTAATGATCCGGTACGGTCGTCGGCATGCGACCAGCCGACATCGAAGCCCTCGTCGTCCCCGGCCGCCCCGCACTCCGGGGTGACCTGCTCCTGACCGCGGTCAAGCACCCCGACCTCGAGTCCAACTCCAACCACAGCGCGCTGCGGCGGGTGGGGCTCGGGGGAGGGGACACCTCGTGGACGCAAGGCCCGCACGACGCGGCCCCGGCGATCTCGCCCGACGGGCGCTGGGTCGCGTTCCTGCGGGCCGGCGACGGTCAAGGCGCCGAAGGCAGTGCGCAGGTGCACGTGATGCCGGCCGCGGGCGGCGAGGCCAAGCGGCTGACGGCGCTGCACCTGGGCGCCGACGCGCCGGTGTGGGCGCCGGACTCGCGGCGGCTCGCGTTCACGGCGCGCCTGCCGGAGGCGGGCCGCTACGGCACCGAGGACGCTGACGGCGAGAAGCCGGAGCCGCCCGCCGAGGCGCCGCGTCGGATCACCCGCTTCGACTACCGCATCGACGACGTCGGTTTCCTGCGCGACCGGATGAAGCGGCTGTTCGTGCTCGACGCCGTCGCGGCGCTGGAGGCAGCCGAACTCGCCGCGCTAGAGCCGATCTCGCCGGTCACCTACGACGTCGACAATCCCGTGTGGACGCCCGACGGCGAGCGCGTGGTCGTCGTGGTGCCGCAGGACTGGGACCGCGTGGAGACCGACTACCGCGACCTGGTCGCGTTCCCGGCCGGCGGCGGGGAGCCCGAGCTGCTCGTGGCGTGCCACGGCTACGCGGAGCAGCCCGTGTTCGGTCCCGACGGCACCCTGTTCTTCTACGGTTCGTCCTACGAGGACGGCCACCGCGAGGCCTGCAACGCCGGCCTGTACGCCGCCACGATCGGCACCGGCGGTCCCGTGAAGGCGCGGCGGCTGACCGACATCGAGACCGTCGACGTGGAGAGCGGTTCCGGCCCCGCCATTCCCGTGAACGGCGAGGTGCTCGTGGCCGTGCGCAACCGCGGCGCCGTGGAGCTGCGCGCGGTCCCGGCTTCCGCCGACGCGGCCGTGCTGGCCGACCTGCGCGTGCTGCACGACGGCCACGTGGTGGTCCGCGGGTTCGCGGCCGACGGCGACACGATCGTCGCCGTGGTCGCCACGCCGGAGTCCTCGGGCGACGTGGTCGTGCTCGACGCCGGCGGCCCGCGCGTGCTCACCGACTACTCGAAGCCGTTGCGGGACAAGGGGTTGCGCCCCGTCGAGGAACTCGCCACGACCTCGCCCGACGGCCACCCCGTGCACGGCTGGCTCGTGCTGCCCGAGGGCGAGGGCCCGCACCCGGTGCTTCGGGTCGTGCATGGCGGGCCGTTCGCGCAGCAGGACTGGGCCGTGTTCGACGAGGCCCAGGTCTACGCCGCGGCCGGCTACGCCGTGGTGCTCGGCAACCCGCGCGGTTCGGCGGGCTACGGGCAGAGCCACGGCCGCGCGATCACCTTCGGGTTCGGCACGGTCGACGTCGACGACGTGCTCGCGCTGCTGGACAAGGCGCTGGAACGGCCCGACCTCGACTCTTCACGCGTCGGCATCATGGGCGGTTCGTACGGCGGGTTCATGACCAGCTGGGTCGCCTCGCACCACCCGGAGCGGTTCAAGGCGGCGTGGAGCGAGCGCGCGGTCAACGCGTGGGACTCGATGGTCGGCAGCTCCGACATCGGCTACTTCTTCGTCGACTCCTACATCGGCACCGACCCGGAGGTGCTGCGCGACCGCAGCCCGCTGACCTACGCGGCCGACATCACCATCCCGTTCGCGGTCGTGCACTCCGAACAGGACTGGCGTTGCCCACTGGAGCAGGCGCAGCGCATGTTCGTGGCGCTGCGCCGCGCGGGTGCCGATGCGGAGTTCCTGCTGTTCCCGGGCGAAGGCCACGAGCTGTCGCGCGCGGGGCGCCCTCGCCACCGCGTGCAGCGCTTCGACGCGGTGCTGGAGTGGTGGTCGCGCCACCTGGGCTGAGTGCTCAGTTGAGGAGCATGTAGTTCAGCTCTTCGCAGACCCGGCCGAGCGGGACGTCGAGCCCCGGGTGGTCCAGCGGCAGCAGGACATCCGGGGCGATCGGCAGCGCGGCGCCCGCCGGCGGGTCCCACAGGCACACGGCCGGGTCGCCGGAGTCCATCGACGAGCGGTACCAGAGACCGTCGAGGTCGGGCAGCGCGCTGCGGATCGCGCGCGCCCAGGCCTGGGTGATCTTCTTCGGCCCGCTGGAGATCTCCTGCGACGCGCCCACGCGCGTGGGCCACAACCCGGTGAGGTCGAGCAGCCGCAACGGGCGCATCGGGCGCACGACCACGAGCCGCGGCCCGCGCGTCTTGCGGTCGACCGTCGAGCTCGTCTGGAACACCTCGGCGACGCTCGTGCGCACGGTCAGGCCGAAGTACAGCACGCCGTTGCCCGGGTCGGTCACGGGCTGGCCGCCGCGGCCGGGCGGCTGCTGGTCGAACCGGCCGTGCGGGAGCGGGCCGGTGTAGCGGAACGAGTTCCACTGCTGCGGGTGGTTGCCGTGCGCGGTGAAGATGCGGACCAGCCTGGTCTCGGGCTGCACAGCCACCACGTCGTGGGCGCGGTCCAGCTCCTTGACCAGCACGGATCGCGCGGGCGGCAAGGGGAGCCGGGCCATGCGTCGGGGGTCGTCCGTCCTGTGTCGGTGATCTTGGGCGTCGGGACAGCCTAGAACGGCGAGCCGAGCGTGGCGACGAGGCGCGCGACCTGCTCGGGATCTCCACCCGAGAGGAGCCACTGGCGCGGGGTCGCGGGCCGGTCGCTGATCACCAGGTCGTCCTGCGGGGTGTTCATGAACGCGGCGACGACGAGCGCGGGCTGGTCCTCGGGGATCGCGTGCAGCACCACCTCGAGGCCGGGCAACACGCCTGGGCCGTTGAACTGCCACGACGGCAGCCGCCAGCCCTGGTCCTTCCAGCCCGTGAGCCGGCCTTCCTTGAGGCGGTGTCGGATGCGGCTGTCGTCGATCTTCAGCGCCTTCGCGGCCTGGGTGACGGTGAGCGCGGAGTCGGCGAGCACGGCGTGGGCGGCCACGGTGCGCGCGCGGAAGTCGGGCTCGTCGTCGCCGTGGGGCGTGAGGTCGAGCCCCACGTCCGCCAGCGCGGCCTGCTGGTCGGGCGAGAAGTAGTGCGACGGGTCCGGGTTCGGCGGCGACAGCCTGCGCGCCGCGTCCTCGACGAGCGTGAGGAACTCCGTGGCGTCGGCCTTGAGCCCCGCCTTGGCGAGGACGTTCTCGAGCGCGACTGACATGCGCTCAGACTAGCTCGCATGTGCGGGTTCGTGCGGTTCGTCACCGGATTTGCGGGTGAATTCACCAGAGATCGACACGTAGTGCACAGAAACCAACACGGAGTGTAGGCGATTTCGTGTCAGTCTGCCGGGCCGGTGCCGGTGTGTCCAGGCTTTCGTGCCCTTGACACTCCGCTGCGGCCCCTTTACGTTCGGTTGGTAATCGATTTCCCGCCTCGTGCTGTTGCGGGCTCCGGTGGTTTCGGCCGCCGGTGCTGGGGGGACAGGGGGTGGGACGTGCCTGGTGGACCGGTACTGGCCGGTCCACCAGGCACGTCGTCTTTTCGGGGTTTTCCGCGCAGTTTCACGCCGCCTTGGGCGCAATTCGGGGCCATGGGCGCGAATTGCGCGACGTGATTTCCGCGCGCCTCAGCGGCGCGAGCTCTGCCGTTCGATGAGCCGCGCTTCCAGTGTCGTCGTGGTGGGGCGGCGGGTGCTGTCGGTGATGCGGGCGAGCAGGAGCTGCGCGGCGACCCGGCCGACTTCGTAGGCGGGCTGCGCGACGACCGTCAGCGGCGGGTCGATCAGGGTTGTCCAGGGGGCGTCGTCGAAGGAGACGATGCCGACGTCGCGGCCGGGGCGCACGCCGCGGCGCGCGAGGGTTTCCAGGACGCCGATCGTCATGGTGCTGTTGGCCACCAGTAGCGCGTCCGGGGGGCCGGGCAGCTCGAGCAGCTCGGTGGCGGCCACCCGCGCGCCCTCGGCGCGGTACTCGGCGCGGCGGAAGAGCGCGTTCTCCTCGCCGACGGCGTCGAAGTAGCCGGCGAGGCGGTCGTCGGCCGTGCGGACGCCGGCGGGGCCGGTCAGGCACGCGATGCGGCGGTAGCCGCCGGCCACGAGGTGGCGGGTCGCGTCGCGCGCGGCGCGGCGGGTGTCCACGAGGACCTGGTCGCCGTCCGGGCCGGTGAGCGGCCGGTCGACCGCGACCACGGGCGTGCCCTGGCGGCGCAAGCGGTCGACGTTGGTGGAGCGGCCAGTGGGGGAGAGCACGACGCCGGCGACGCGTTCCTGGAGCGCGACGTCGATGTAGCGGCGCTCCTTGTCCTCGTTCTCGTCGGAGTTGCACAGCACGACGGAGTAGCCCGACACCTGCGCGAGGTCCTCGACGCCGCGCGCGATCGCCGTGAAGAAGGGGTTCTCAATGTCGGAGATGATCAGCGCCAGCACGGCCGTCTCCTGGCGGCGCAGGTTCCGGGCCAGGCCGTTGGGGTGGTAGCCCAGCTCCTCGGCCGCCACGAGCACCCGCGCGGCGAGCTCCGGGTCCACTGTGGACTTGCCGTTGAGGGCCCGGGACACCGTGGCGGTGGAGACGCCGGCGCGCGCGGCGACGTCGCTGATCGTGGCCACCGTGACCTCCTCCAGCCGTCCTTGACACCCTCGTCCCCCGAAGAATAGCGTCCCGGGTAATCGTTTACCGTCCGCATACGGGGAGTCGCGGTGGATCCGGGCCTGCTGCTCGGCATCGACATCGGCACGTCCAGCTCGAAGGGCGTCCTCGTCGGTGTCGACGGGACGATACTGGCGCGCGCCGACCGTGCGCACACCACCTCCCGCCCGCGGCCAGGATGGTTCGAGCATGACGCGGAAACGGTGTGGTGGGCCGACTTCACCGCCCTGGTGCGCGAGCTCACCGCGGCGGCGGGCGATCGGCCGCTCGCCGGGCTGGCCGTAAGCGGTATCGGGCCGGTGCTGCTGCCCGCCGACGCCGACGGCCGGCCCCTGCGCCCGGCGATCCTCTACGGCGTCGACACGCGCGCGGGCACGGAGATCGCCGAGCTGACGGCGGAGCTGGGTGAAGAGTCCATTGTGGAGCGTGGTGGCAGTGCACTGTCCAGTCAGGCCGTGGGACCCAAGTGGCGCTGGCTGTTCCGGCACGAGCCCGAGGTCGCGGAGCGCGCCGAACTGTTCCTCATGGCGAGCTCGTACCTCGTGCTGCGGCTGACCGGCGAGTACGTGCTCGACCACCACTCGGCGAGCCAGTGCGACCCGATGTACGACCTGCGCGCCGGTGCGTGGGCCGAGGACTGGGCCCGGCTGGTCGCGCCCGGCGTGCGGCTGCCGCGGTTGGCGTGGCCAACGGAAGTGGCCGGCACGGTTTCCGCCGCGGCGGCCGCGGCGACCGGGCTGCCCACGGGCCTGCCCGTCACGTGCGGCACGGTCGACGCGTGGGCCGAGGCGGCGAGCGCCGGCGTGCGAGCGGCCGGCGACACGATGCTCATGTACGGCACCACGATGTTCCTCGTGCAGACCGCCGCCGAGCCGCGACCGGTGCCGGGCCTGTGGGCCACGCGCGGCGCGTTCGAAGGCACGTTCTCGCTCGCCGCCGGCATGGCCACGTCCGGTGCGATCACCGACTGGCTGCGCGACCTCGTCGGCGGCGAGTTCGCCGACCTGGTCGCCGAGGCGGGCGACGTGCCCGCCGGGAGCCGCGGACTGCTGATGCTGCCGTACTTCGCCGGCGAACGCACCCCGGTGCCGGACCCGGCCGCGCGCGGGGTGCTCGCCGGGCTGACGCTCTCGCACACCAAGGCCGACCTCTACCGCGCCGCGCTGGAAGGCACCGCGTACGGCGTGCGGCACAACCTCGAGACGATGGGCTCCGCTGAAGGCCGCCGCCTCGTCGCGGTCGGCGGCGGCACGCAGGGTCGCGTGTGGACGCAGATCGTGAGCGACGTGACGCGCGCCGAGCAACACGTGCCCACCGAAACGATCGGCGCGGCTTTCGGGGATGCGTTGCTGGCCGCGTTCGCCGTGGGGCTCGAGCCCGACATCGACGCGTGGAACCCGGTCGCCGCCGTCGTGCGGCCTGATCCCGCGCGCGCCGACGTCTACGACGAGTTCTACGCCCGCTACCGCGCCCTGTACCCCGCGACGGTCGACATCGCGCACTTCCTTGCCGTGCAACAGGAACGCGCGGCTCAGGCTCCGGAGAAGTAGGCGCTCGGCGTGAGGCCGGTCAGCGCCCGGCACTCCCGCGACAGGTGGGCCTGGTCGGCGTACCCGGCGCCGGCGGCGAGGTCGGCCAGCCCGGGCGCGCGCGGCGCGAGAGCGATGGCGCGTTGCAACCGCAGCACGCGCAGGTAGGTCGCGGGTCCGTAGCCGACGGCGACGGTGAAGCGGCGCCGCAGCTGCCGTTCACTCACGGCCGTCGGCGGGGTGCCCACGCGGGCCGGCGCGGTGTGCAGGTGCGACAGCAGCGCGGCCACGGCCGGGTCGGGGTCGGCTTCCCGGCCGGCCACGACGTCGGTGAGGCAACGCGCACCGCTGAGCACCGCGTCGGTCAGCAGCTCCCCGCGGCGGCCCCACACCTCGGCCAGCGGGAGCCGGCGGTCGCGCAGCTCGTCGGCCGCGACGCCGAGCACGGCGGGCGCAGCGCCGGGGTGGAAGCGCAAGCCGTGCAGCGGGGTGCCGGGCGAGGTGACCGACGACCACGCCTCGGTGTCCGGGCCCGCGACGAAGACCTCGCCGTCGCCGGCGACGAGGTCGACGCAGCCGTCGGGCACGATCCGCTCCGGGCCCGCCGGGACCGACCGCCACAGGCAGCGGACCACGGCGCGCAGCGGCTCGGGCGCGAGCGTCTCCGAGTACACCCCCCGATCATCCCCTCCGGGTACGACAGAATGCGACCCATGACCCCGATCGACGCGCTGGCCTGGGTCCATGTCCGCGACCGGCGGCTGCTGTCGGTGCGTACGCGGGGCAAGGCGAAGTTTTACCTGCCGGGCGGCAAACGCGAGCCGGGCGAGGGCGACGTCGCGGGGCTGTGCCGCGAGATCCGCGAAGAGCTGGGGGTGGAGCTCGACCCGCTGACCTTCCGCTTCTTCGCGCTGCTCGACGAGCAGGCCGACGGGTTCGCCGACGGTCGCCGCGTGCGCATGACCTGCTACACGGCCGAACACACGGGCGAGCCGGCGCCGTCGGCCGAGATTGCCGAGGCGGCGTGGCTGGGCTTCGCCGACGCCGCAGCGTGTCCGCCGGCCGGGCAGCGCGTCCTGCGGATGTTGGCCGAGCAGGGCGTCGTGGACTGACTCTCCGTGACCGGCTATCACGACGGTGTTATCGGCATCGTCCGTGGTGACCACACCGGTGACTGGTCCACGGGGGCACCCGTAAGGGTGAAGTTTCACCAACTTTGTGCGGTTGGCTAACGCCGAGTGACGTTCGGACGAGAACCAGACGTCGTACTCGTCAGAAGTGCGCTCGAACGAGAGAAGACCTCTCCATGAGTGTTCCTGCCGCGACCCCTCCGGCATCGCCGCCGGGCGCGGGTGGTCCGGGCCGGCTCAAGCCGCTCGGCAGCGTGGTCGTCGTGGTCGGCGTCATCGCCGTCGCGATCGCTGTGGCCTCGTACGTCACGCCCAAAGCGGCGCCGACGGCCGGTGAACCCGGCCAGGTGTCCCCGACCGAGGTCGCGCAGGCCGAGCCCGTGGCCGTCAAGAACGTCACCCGCACCATCGTCTACTCGCTCGAGGGCGAAGGCGGTGCCCGCAACCTCACCTACGTCGCGGCCGACGCGGGCCTCGAGCAGCAGACCGAGGTCACCACGCCGTGGTCGGTCACCGTCACGCGCACCGCGCCGGCCGGCGAAGCCGAGTTCGCGAGCCTCGCCGCGCAGAGCGCCGGGCCGGGCGCGCTGACCTGCCGCATCACCGTGGACGGCGCCGTCGTCGCCGAGAAGTCCGTGGCGGAGGAGGGCGCGCAGCTCAGCTGCACCGCGTGAACCACGACGTGCGCCTCGGGTAGGCCGTTCCTGCGGCAGGATCACAGGCGTGAACGGTGCGATCGGGTTCGGGCCCGCCTTGGTGATCGTCCTGGCGTTGCTCACGCTGGCGGGGGCCGGGGTGGTGCGCTTCGGCGGGCTGGGTCAGGGCCGGGCGGTGCTGCTGGCGGCGGTCCGCGCGGTCGCGCAGCTCGCGCTCGTGTCCCTGGTGATCACGCTGATCCTGCGGTCGGGCTGGCTCACCGGCCTGTTCGTGCTGCTGATGTTCTCGATCGCGGCGGTCACGTCGGCTTCCCGCATCGGCGTGCCACGCCGGATCGGCTGGGTGGCGCTGGCACTGGCCTCGGGCGTCGCGCCCGTGCTGGCCCTGGTGCTCGCTTCCGGAGTCGTGCCGCCGGAACCGATCACGGTCGTGCCGATCGCCGGCATCGTGATCGGCGGGACGATGACCGCGACGTCGCAGTCGGCACGCCGCGCGCTCGACGAGCTCGCCCAGCGCCACGGCGAGTACGAAGCCGCGCTGGCACTGGGTTTCCTGCCCCGGCTGGCCGCGCTGGAGATCTGTCGTCCCTCGGCCGGGCAGGCACTGATCCCGGCGCTCGACCAGACGCGCACGGTCGGGTTGGTGACGCTGCCGGGTGCGTACGTGGGTCTGCTGCTCGGAGGTGCGGGCCCGATCCAGGCGGGTATCGCGCAGGCGCTCGTTCTGATCGCGCTGCTGGCCGCGGAGGCCGTGGCCGTGCTGACGACGGTGCAGCTCGTCGCGGCGGGGTTCATCCGCCGCGACGAGCCGGTGCGCCGCCGGTGGACCTTCGCGTGGGTGCCGCGGCGTCAGCCGAGCGGGGCCGCCAGGTGAGCGGTGTCGTTGAAACGCCGCACGAGCCAGCGGTCGCCCTGCACCACGAGGTGGGAGATGGATCCGTTGTCCGCGCCCAGGAACGCGAAGCGGTCGACCGCGCGGCTCGCCTGCGCGAAGACTTCGCCGATCACGCCGCCGTGGGTGAACACCGCGACACGGCGGTCGGGGTTGGCCGCGGCGATCCGCATGAGCGCCCGGCGGATGCGCCGGCCGAACGCCTCGTCGGACTCCGCGCCCGGGATCACCGCCCAGCGCTGCTCGGTCCAGAGCCGGTCGACGATCGGGTGGCCTTCGGTCGTGTACTGGCGGAAGAGCCCGTTTTCCCAGTCGCCCAGGTGGATTTCGCGCAGCTCGGGCACGACCTCGAGCGTGAGGCCCAGCTTCTCGGCGAGCGGCGCGGCGGTCTGCACCGTGCGCCGCAGCGTGGTGACGTAGAGCGCTTCGATGCGCTCGCCGACGAGCCGTTCGCCGATGCGGAGGGCGTGGTCGCGGCCTTCGGGTGCGAGGTCGGGGTCGGCCTGGCCGCCGACGAGGTCGAACGGCGCGCTGATCCGCGCGGGCGCGGATTCTCCGTGGCGCACCAAGAAGATCTCGGTCGCTCCCGGCGGGGGGCTGAACCGGTGCTGGCGGTATTCGACTTCCTGCTCGGGCGTGCTCATGGCCCCGACCCTAGCCGGGCCGGGTTGCGAGCCGGGGTCCTCAGCCCAGCTGTTTGTCCACGAAACACCACCGCCACGTCTCACCCGGTTCGAAGCTGCGCATGACGGGGTGGCGCTCGTCGTGGAAGTGGCGCGTCGCGTGTTTGCGCGGCGAGGAGTCGCAGCACGCGACGTTGCCGCACTTGACGCACATGCGCAGGTGCACCCAGGTCGTGCCTTCCGCGATGCACGCGGCGCAGACGTCTTGGGAGCTCGGGTCCACGTCGCGCCACGGGTGGGCCAGGTGTTTGCAGGAGCGCGCCGTGACGGCCGGGGTGCTCAGCTCGCGTGCGACGACCGGCGCTTCTTCTTCGACGCGGTCGAGCAGCGACTCCTCGATGTCGAGCCGGGCGAGCACGCGGCGCAGCACGGTGTCGTCGGCCGTGCCGTTGTCGCGCGCCAGCAGGAACTGCTCGCGGTCGACCTCCAGCAGCTGCAGGCGCAGCCGCCGGTAGGCGTCGCTCGGGGTCTCGGCGAGCGCGCTCTGGCGGCCGAGCTGCTCCCACGCCGAGTCGGCGCGGTACTGGAGGCGGTCGCGTAGCCGTTCGATGATGTCCGGCGGGTCGTCCGGGGTGCTGATCTCCTCGAGCTTCGCGAGCGAAGCGCGGGTCATGTCGTTGACCACGGCGGCTTCCTGCAGCGCGTCCTCGGCCGGGTCGGGCCGCGGCAGGCGCAGGCGGCGGATCAGCGTCGGCAACGTCATGCCCTGCACCACGAGCGTGCCCGCCACGACCACGAACGCGGCCAGCACCAGCACGGCGCGCTGCGGGGTGTCGGCCGGGAGCACGAACGCCGCGGCGAGCGTGACGACACCGCGCATGCCGGCCCACGCGATCACCGCGGAGTAACGCCAGGGCCAGATCTTCGGCTTCTTGACGAAGCGGGCGGTGAGGCGCTTCTGCACGCCGATGCCGACCAGCCACAGCACGCGCGTGAGGATCACCGTGCCGAGCACCGCAGTGCAGATGCCGACGAGCTCCCATACCGACAGGCCCGTCTTGGAGACCTCGATGAGGATCCCGCGCAGCTGCAGGCCGATCAGCAGGAAGACCATGTTCTCCAGCAGGAACTGCACCGTCTGCCAGTTGAGCCGCGACGCGAGCCGCGTGGAGCCGGAGAGGATGCGCGGCGACTCGTGGCCGAGCATCAGGCCGCAGACGACCACCGCGAGCACCCCGGAGCCGTGCGCGACCTCGGCCAGCAGGTAGGCGACGAACGGCACGGCGAAGGAAAGCGCCGTGTCCGTGACCGGTTCCTCCAGGCGCTTGCGCAGCTGGGTCGCGACAAGGCCGACCAGGAGGCCGACCACGATCCCGCCGAACGCGGCGAGCAGGAAGTCGAGCCCGACCTGCCAGAGGCTGATCGACCCGGCGATGGCCGCGATCGCGGTGCGCAGGGTGACCAGCGCGGCGGCGTCGTTGAACAGGCTCTCGCCCTCCAGCAGCCGCACGAGTTTGCGCGGCATGCCGACCCGGCGCGCGACCACACTCGCCGCCACCGCGTCGGGAGGCGCGACCACCGCGCCGAGCGCGATCCCCGCGGCGAGCGGCAGGCCCGGCACCACGGCCCAGGCGACCACGCCGACGCCGAACGCGGTGAACACGACCAGGCCCACCGACAGCACGAGGATCGGCCCGCGCAGCTTGTTGAACGCGACCAGCGACGTCTGGATCGACGCCGAGTACAGCAGTGGGGGCAGGAGCCCGATCAGCACGACCTCGGGGTCGAGCTGGTAGTCGGGCAAGCTCGGGATGAACGACGCCGCGACCCCCACCGCGACCAGACACAGGGGCGCCGACCAGTCCAGACGCCTCGCGATGACCGTGACGACGAGGACCGTCACGACCAGCGCCACCAATTCCGCCGCGATGTGCACGGGGGTAATCATGACCCGCGCACGGCCGCGGGTGCTCGCGGGACACGGAACTCGCCACCGGCCCGGGTGTCCGCCGTGGTCACTAGGCTGGTCCACGTGACGACGGTGGAGACGCGAGCCGGTGCGGTGCGTGGCGAAGTGCGCGACGGAGTGGGGTATTTCCTGGGCGTGCCCTATGCCGAGCCGCCCGTGGGTCCGCTGCGGTTCCGGCCGCCGCGGCCGATCGGAAGCTGGACCGGCGTCCGCGACGCGAGGCGGTTCGCCGCGCGGGCTCCGCAGCCGGAGGTGACCGGGCGTGGGTTCACCGGCGAGGAGGACTGCCTCCACGTCAACGTCTACGCGCCGGCCTCACCCGGGCCGTACCCGGTGCTGGTGTGGATCCACGGCGGTGGCGGGGTGATGGGCTCGCCGCACCAGTTCGACGCGTCGGCCTACGCGCGCCGTGGCGTGGTCGTGGTGACCGTCGGCTATCGCCTCGGGGTGCTGGGCATGTTGCGGCTGCCCGGCGTGTCCGAGGGCAATCTTTCACTGCACGACCAGGTGCTCGCGCTGGAATGGGTGCGCGACAACGTGGCCGCGTTCGGCGGCGACCCGGACCGGATCACGCTCGCCGGACAGTCGAACGGCGGGCGCACGGTCGGCACGTTGCTGGCGGTGCCGCGGACGCGGGGGCTTTTCCACCAGGCGATCGTGCAGAGCGGCACGGGCGTCGGCTCGGTCGTGCACACGCCGGCCGAGGGCGAGGCCGTGGCGGCGGCGCTGCTGGCCGACCTCGGCGTGCCCTCGGGCGAGCTCGCCACGCTGCCGGTGACGCGGATCCTCGAGGCGCAGCAACGGGTCGCGGCCGCTTCGGGGAAGCTCGTGACCTACCGCGTGATCGTGGACGGAGATCTGCTGCCCCGGTTTCCGGGTGAGGCCGTGGCCGACGGGGCCGCGCGCGACGTTCGGGTCCTCGCCGGCACGACGGCCGACGAGCAGGACCTGTTCTCCTGGCTGCAGACCGGCGCGAAGCTGCTCGGCACCGGCTCGACGATGCTCGACGACGAGACGATCGCCAAGGGCGTCGCCGCCTACCGCGAGCTGCTGCCGGACTGGCCCGAGGACCAGCTGCGCAACCGTGTGCGGACGGCCGGCGACTGGTGGCTGCCCGCCATCCGGCTGGCGGAGGCGCAGCACGCCGCCGGCGGCACCGCGTGGATGTACCGGCTCGACTGGCGGATTGCGCCGCGCGGCAAGGGGCTCGGCGCCGTGCACGGGCTCGACCTGCCGCTGATGTTCGACGACATCGGCAACAAGAACTGGCGCTTCCTGTTCGCGCTGGCGAAACCGGATCCGGCTCGGCTGCAGGCGATGGCGGCGCACATGTTCGACGTGTGGGTCCGCTTTGTCGCAACGGGCGACCCGGGCTGGGCGCCGTACGAGCCTGGCGCACGGATCACGCGGCTGTTCGACGACGTGAGCACGACCGTGTCCGATCCGGACGCCGAGCAGCGCCGGCTGTGGGATTCCTTGTGAGCGCCAGTCAGAGCGCAGTTTCAGAGGGCAGTTTCAGAGGGCAGTTCTAGAGGGCACTGACGTAGAACCATTGGCCGGCTTCGCGGACGAAGCGGCTGTTCTCGTGCAGTGCGTCTTCGTTGCCGCGGAAGCGGTAGTGCGCGCGGAACTCGACGGTGCCCTCGTTCTGCAGCAGCCCGCCGCCTGTGCCGCCGAGGATGTCGAGGCCGGTCCACTCCTGGCCGTCGTCGAGGCGCAACCGCTTCGGGCGGGTGTCCGGGTGCCAGGTCGCCAGCAGATACGCGGGATCGGCGACGGCGAACGCGCTGTAGCGCGAGCGCATGAGCAGCTCGGCGGTCGGCGCGGTCTGGCGGCCGTCGTGGAAGCGGCCGCAGCACTCGGCGTAGGGCTGCGGCAGGCCGCAGGGACAGCGTGGGTCAGACGCGGGCACGCTTGACCCCGGCCTGGGCGGATTCCTGCGCGCCCTTCACGGCCAGCCGGTCGGCGCGCTCGTTCTCGGGCAGGCCGGCGTGGCCCTTGACCCACAGCCACTCGACCTCGTGGCGCTCGCCCGCGGCGTCGAGGCGCTGCCACAGGTCGGCGTTTTTCACGGGCTGCTTCGCCGCGGTCTGCCAGCCGTTCTTCTTCCAGCGCGGCATCCACTGCATCACGCCGTTGCGGACGTAGGTGCTGTCGGTGTAGATCCGCACGACCGAAGGTCGCGTGAGACTTTCCAGCGCGCGGATCGGCGCCATCAGCTCCATGCGGTTGTTGGTGGTCACGGTGTCCTCGCCGCCGTAGAGCTCGCGCTCGTGGCGGCCGTAGCGCAGGAAGGCGCCCCAGCCGCCCGGGCCGGGGTTGCCGCTGCACGCTCCGTCGGTGTAGATCTCCACGGCCTCTTCGCTCACGCAGCGACCCTACCGAGCGCGTCAGGCGAAGTGGCGGAGGCTCGGCCAGAGTGCCGACCACGCGGCCGTGGTCCCGGTGCACAGGGCGACCGGGGTGCCCTGCTCGTCGTTGTCGATCCCGGCGTCCTGCACGGCGACCTGGCGGCAGCCGGTGAACGCGCGGGCCGGGCGGTCGAACGTGCCGACGAGCACCACGGCCCCGTCCATCCGGTCGGGCGGCGGGCCCCAGTCGGCGTACGACATGTGGCCCGAGTACGGCGTGGGCAAGTCGTGAGCCGGGCCGTAGCGCTCGATCGCGCCGGCTTCGCCGTAGTTGCTGGTGAAAACGACGGCGTCGGCCTTCTCGGGGATCTGCCGCCAGACGTCGGCGACGGTCGTGACGAACCCCGGCCAGCCGATCTGCTCGCCCTGCTCCTTGTTCAGCGCGAGCACCGGACCGAGGGCTTGCGCCGGCACGATCGGCAGCCCGATGGCGAGGGAGACGGCCGCCCCGAGCGCCGCGGCGACCAGCCACCACCGCCTCGCCCGGCGGCGCGCGAACCACTCCAGTGCGGGTTGCACGCCGGCGGCGGTGAGCAGCATCAGCAGCGGCAGCGAGTAGTACGGCTTGCCACCGAGCGCGAGCAGGATGACGCAGAGAATCGGGTAGGCCAGCGAGAGCGAGCGCAGCCGCGGCGTCTTCCACAGCCGTACGATCCCGGCGATCCACACGGGCACCAGGGCGGGGGACAGGTACGCGATCTGCAGCGGGACGAACATCAGGCGGTTCTCGGCGCCGTCGTTCTCGCTGATGCCGCCGGCGAACGCGACCATGGGCCAGCCGTTGCGCGCCTCCCAGACGAGCACGGGCGCGACCGCCGCGAGCGCGATGGCCGCGCCGGCCGCCAGCCACCACGTCCGGAACACCTTGCGGGGCCCCGTGACGAACACGCTGACCGCCAGCGCGACGAGCAGCAGGGGCACGAGCCACTTGTTGAGCAGCCCGACGCCCGTCGCCGCGCCGATCGCGAGCCACCAGCGGCCGTCGCCGGTCTTGAGCAGCTTGACGGTGAACAGCCCCAGCGCCGACCAGACGAGCATGTCGATCGTGGTGGTGGACAGCATGTGCGAGACGACGAGGACGTAGCCGGACAGGGCCGTGACCACGGCGGTGATCACCTGACCCGCGTATCCGGCCCCGAACTCCCGCGCGACCAACGCCAGGACGATCACGGTCGCCACCCCGGCGAGCGTCGCGACCACCCTCAGCCCGGGCGGCGTGTCCCCGAACAGGCTCGTCGCGAGCCTCGCCAACGCCGGCGTCAACGGCGGCTGGTCCACGTACCCCCACGCCAGCCTGTTCCCGGCGGCGACGTAGTAGAACTCGTCGCGGTGGAAGCCGTACCCGCCGGACAACACCGTGAGCACCGCGGCCTGCACCAGCACCACGACCCCGACCCCGCCCGCCGCGAACGGCGCTCTGGTCTTCGTGGCTGTCTCCGAAGCGGTTTCCCCCATGGCTCCCCCTCACCCGGAAGGCGGATCGTAACGCCGTTCCGAGATCGACAGGGCCCACGTTTCCGACCCGAGACTCGACGGGGCCGGGTCAGCGCGGCGACACGTCACGGATTGCCTGGACCACGGCGTCTGGCCGGAGCCAGG
Source organism: Amycolatopsis sp. NPDC005232 (assembly GCF_040607795.1). NCBI lineage: Bacteria > Bacillati > Actinomycetota > Actinomycetes > Pseudonocardiales > Pseudonocardiaceae > Amycolatopsis > Amycolatopsis sp. NPDC005232. The sequence goes on from NZ_JBEXHL010000039.1 coordinate 20,816, forward strand.
CGAGGCCCGAGTGCCCGGCATCGTCCAGGCGGCGGACTTTTGCTTGGGGGAGTGCGGCGGTCAGGTCGGTGTACAGCCGGTGCTTGGCTTGATTGGACTCGACCAGCGACGCGCGTGCTTCGGGCGGCAGCAGCTCCTCGGCGAACGTGTCGATCCCCATGGCGGACACGAAGATCAGCGGCACGTCGGGATCAGGCCCGGCGTCGCGGACCTCGCCGAACAGCTGCGGCAGGTTCATCGGCTCCCGCAGGGACTGCCGGTAGCGCTCGCGGCTGAACCCCTGATCCAGCAGCGGTTCGCGGATCTCGGCGGGCCAGCCGGCGAGCGCCCGGCCGAAGGTGGCCCGGTACGCGGTCCGCATCGCGTCCAGCTGCTCGGGCGAGAACAGGTCCTCGGTGCTCGAGTTCCGCAGCAGCCGGGCCTTCTCCTCCGGCAGGTAACCGACGATGTCCTCGTGTGTCGGGTCGAGCAGGACCAAGCCCGCGACCTCGCCGGGGAACCGCTTCGCGTAGAGCCGGGCGTACAGGCCGCCGAGTGAATGCCCGACCAGTACATACGGGCCGGACACAGCCGCGGTGCGCAACAGCTCGTGCAGGTCGTCGGTCACCTGCGTGCCGCTGCGGGGGAGCTCCACCACGTCGCTCCAGCCCGTGCCGAGCCGGTCGTAGAGCACGCTCGTGGTGAACTCCGCGACGAGGTCGTGCACGTTCCAGTAGTAGAGGCCGAACATCCCGCCGCCGGCCAGGAAGACCACGGGCGGCCCACCGGTGCCGGACCGGTGCAGCAGCATCGCTCCGCCCGGGACCTCGTAACGCTTCCCCAGCGGGGGCTCGGCCCCGCTTCCGGTGTTGTTCGACATGCCCTGTGCTCCTGTCGCCGTCGGCATCCACCCGAAGATATCGGCGCCCGCATGATGGGACGCGGAACAACGCCCGCGGCGAGGCGTTGTCCCCAGCACGGGTCGACGGAAGGGGCAAGCATGACGGCGAGCACCAGGGACTTCACCCAAGCCCGGCAGGACTGGAAGCTCCAGCGCGAGAAGGAGCTGGCCGACCCCTACGGCTGGCTGGCGCTCGTGTCCCTCGACTGGCTGGACGACGAGCCGCGCAGCTACGGGGACCTGCCCGGGAAGTGGTGGCAGGACGAGGAAGCCGCGTACGTCGATCCGGACGGTGCGGACCTCGAGCACGAGGGCGAGAAGGTCACCGGTGTCAAGCGGATCGAGCTGGTGAACAGCGGCGCCGGGACGAGGGTGAGGGCCGGGGCCGTCGAGGTGGAGATCGCGAGGCGGTCGGGGTACCTGATTCGGGTGCACGATCCCGAGGCGCCGGTGCTCGCCGGGTTCCGCGGTGTGCCGGCGTATGAACCGGATGAGAGCTGGGCCGTCGAAGGGCGGTTCGAGGCGTTCGAGGAACCGCGGCCGGTCACGGTGGGGGCCGTGGTCGAGGGGCTGTCGCACGTCTACACCGCGCCCGGCAAGGTCCGGTTCACCCACGATGGTGCCGAGTACACGCTCACCGCCTTCAACGGGCGCGAAGGCGGGTTCACGATCCTTTTCACCGACGCCACCAGCGGCGTCACCACCTATGCTGCCAACCGGTCGGTGTCGGTGGACAAGCCGGACGAGCGCGGCCGCGTCACGGTGGACTTCACGAGGGCCCGCAACCTGCCCTGCGCGTTCACCGACTTCGCGACGTGCCCGCTGCCGCCCGAGGGCAACCGGCTCCCGTTCGCCGTGGAGGCGGGGGAGAAGCTGCCCTACGAGCGGCAGTAGACCTCACTCGCCGCGGAACTCGGGGCGACGCTTGGCGCGGAAGGCGGCCAGGCCTTCGGCGAAGTCCTTGGTGGCGAACAACGACGACTGGCCGGTCCGCTCCAGCTCGAACGCGCCGTCGAGCTGGGCCAGCGACGAAGCGGCCAACGCCCGCTTCGTCTGCGCGAACGAAGCCGTGGGGCCCTCGGCGAGCTGCTGGGTGAGGCGAGCGACCTCCGCGTCGAAGTCGGTGTCCGGCACGACGTGGGAGATCATGCCCCACTCCAGGGCCTGCGGAGCCGGCACACGCTCGGCCAGCATCGCCATCCGCGCCGCCCGGGCGCGGCCGATGGCGGCGGGCACCAAAGCGGTGGAGCCGCCGTCGGGCATGAGACCGACGGCGGCGAACGCCAGCAGGAAGTACGCCGACTCCCGCGCCACGCACAGGTCCGCGGCCAGCGCGAACGAGCAGCCCACGCCCACGGCCGGGCCGTTCACCGCGGCCACCACCGGCTTCGGGATGTCGCGGAACAGGCGCGTGAGCCGGTTGGCGGCGTCGATCGTGCCCGTGTCCGGGTCGGCTTCGATGTCGCTGCCGGCGAGATCGGCGCCGGCGCAGAAGGCGCGCCCGGCGCCGGTCAGCACGACCACCCGCACGCTCGCGTCCGCCAGTGCTTCCTCCACGGCGTCGCCCGCGCGCACGAGCATCGCGGTCGTCACGGCGTTGAGCCGGTCGGGCCGGTCGAACTCGATGCGCAGCGCGGCACCGTCCTGCTCGATCTTCACTGGCACATCAACTGGCGCGGTCAAGGAAGGGCCCCTTTCAGGCGAGTCCGGCGTGGCGGCTGACGTACGCCCGGGCGCGCGTCGGGTCGTAGGTGCGGGCGATCTGCAGTTTCTCCGCCTCCAGCGAACCTTCCGCGTGCGTGGCGAGCACGGCCTGGTAGCCACCGTAGTCGCGGGCGGTGAGGTCGGCGATGAGGTTCAGCAACCGCAGCCGGGGCTCGGCCGGCACGGCGGCCGCGTAGTACTTCTCCAGCACCGCGCGGATCTCCGGGTTCGCCCAGTCCTCACCGCCGGGGCCGGTGGCGAGCAGACCACCGGCGAGGTCCATGAGCTTCGCCGCCGCGTCGTGGAAGCCGTGCGCGAAGGTGTACTTCGCCGTGTTCACGGCGACGGGGTCGGGCTGCTGGATGCCGTCCTGCCCGGGCCGCGACCGCAGCGCGGCCAGCTCCGCGAGCCCGCGCACCGTCTCGGCGTACGCGATGAGCTGCGTGATCTTGTCCTTCACATGTCCGGCGCGCGCGATGCCGTTGTACTCGGCGATCAGCGACGCCGAACCCACGAGCAGGTCGAGCAGCGGCAGCTTGTAGTTGATCGCGGTGAACCGGTGGTAGTCCACGAACGCGATCGCCAGCGGCCCCGCGAGTTCCGGGCGCCGGTTCAGGAACACGCGCTCCTTCGGCACCCGCACATCGTTGAACACCGTGAGGCTCTCGAGCATCTTGTGCTTCGACGACAACGGGAACTCGAACTCGTTGCGCTCACCGGCGAGGTAGGGCGACACGTAGATGTCCAGACCCGGCGTGTCGACCGGGATCGCGAACGACACCGCGTAGTCCGCGTCCTCGGGTCCCATCGCGCGCGTCGGCAGCACGATCAGCTCGTCGGCGTTGGCCGAGTACGACGTGTGGCACTTCGCACCGCGCACGGTGATCGAGTCGGCGTCCTCGTCGACGATCCGCAGGTACAGGTCCGGGTCGGCCTGCTGGTGCGGCGCGAGCGAACGGTCGCCCTTCACGTCCGTCTGCGCCACGGCCAGCGCCAGGTCGTCGCGGCACACGCGCTCGTGGAACGCCTTGGCACGCTCCAGCTCCTCACCTTCGAGCGTGCGCAGCAGCGCGAACATTGCGTCGCTGCCCACCTCCTTGAGCACGATGATCCCGCCGCCCAGCCGGGAGACGGTCTCGATCAGCTCACCGCGTGCCCGAAGCTGTTCGGCCGAACGCGGCACCCGGTAGAACGCCGAGTACCCCTCGGCCACGGCCAGCTCGGGGTGCGACTGCGCGATGTCGAAGCAGTGCGCGGAGTGGTCCACCGCGAGCGTCAGCTCCGGGTGGTCGCCCACGCTCGTCACCCGCTGGCCGCGATAGAACACGCGACGGCCGTCGCGCAGCCCGTCCCGGTACTCCTTCGCCGTGCGCAAACCCATGTAACGCCTGCCTTTTCGTGAGAGAGGGTGGTCAGTTGCCCGCGGCGAGATCGCGACCGATGATCTCTTTCATGATCTCGGTGGTGCCGCCGTAGATCGTCTGGATGCGGGAGTCCACAAAGGCCCTCGCGACGGGGTACTCCAGCATGTAGCCGTAGCCGCCATGCAGCTGCACGCAGCGGTCGATCACGCGCTTCTGCAGCTCGCTGGCCCACCACTTCGCCTTCGCCGCGTCGACCGCGGTGAGGGTGCCGGCGTTGAGCTCGTGCACGCACACGTCGAGGTACGCGGCCGTCACATCGCGTTCGGTGGCGATCTCCGCGAGCACGAAGCGGGTGTTCTGGAAGTCGCCGATCGCCTTGCCGAACGCCTTGCGGCTGAAGCAGTACTCGCGCGTCTCGGCGAACACCGCGTCGACGCTCGCGAGGCTGCCGACGGCGATCGACATGCGCTCGCGCGGCAGCCGTTCCATCAGGTGCGCGAACCCGCGGCCCTCGGTGCCGAGCAGGTTCGCCACCGGCACGCGTACCTGTTCGAAGAACAGCTCCGCGGTGTCCTGGGCGTGCAGGCCGACCTTGTCGAGCTTGCGTCCGCGCGTGAAGCCGGGGGTGCCGTCCTCGACCACGATCAGGCTGAACCCGCGCGAACCCGCCGCCGGGTCCGTGCGCGCCACCACGATCACGAAATCGGCGTTGATGCCGCTGGTGATGAACGTCTTCTGTCCATTGAGGACCCATTCGTCACCGTCGCGCACCGCCGTGGTGCGCACACCCTGCAGATCGCTGCCCGCGCCGGGCTCGGTCATCGCGATGGCGCCGATCAGCTCGCCCGAAGCCATGCCCGGCAGCCACTTCCGCCACTGCTCATCGGTGCCGAGGTCCTGCACGTAGGGAATGACGATGTCGTCCTGCAGCCCGAAACTCGAGTGCAGTGAGGCCGCCCCGACCCGCGCCAGTTCCTCGGCCACGACCACGCGGTAGCGGTAGTCCGGCTGCCCGGCGCCGCCGTACTCCTCCGGCACGGCCAGCCCGATCACGCCCTGCTTGCCGGCGGCGCGCCAGACCTCGCGGTCGATCAGCCGGTCGGCGTCCCACCGGCCGAGGTTCGGCACGACTTCGCGTGCGGTGAACTCCCGGACCAGTTCGCGGTAGGCCTCGTGGTCGGCGGTGAAGAGCTGGCGCTGCACGGTGCCCCCTGCGTCGTCGAAAGTTATCTAACGATCGTTAAACACGCCCGCCGCTGTCAAGAGACACGGGTCACTGTATATCTAACGATCGCTAAGTTACCTTCAGTGGCGAAACAGAGTCCCGAACCGAACGTAGGCCGAACGAGGGAGTCCGGATGCTGCGCACGCGCTTCTGTGAGGTTTTCGGGGTGGCGCACCCCATCGTCCAAGGCGGCATGCAGTGGGTGGGCCGCGCGGAGCTCGTGGCCGCTGTGGCCAACGCGGGCGCGCTCGGGTTCCTCACCGCGCTCACGCAGCCGACGCCGGAGGACCTGGCGAAGGAGATCGTCCGCTGCCGGGAGCTCACGGACAAACCCTTCGGGGTGAACCTCACGATCCTGCCGTCGATCAACCCGCCGCCGTACGTCGAGTACCGCGACGTGATCACCAGTTCCGGCGTGCCCGTCGTCGAGACCGCCGGGTTCAACCCCGCCGAGCACCTGCCCGCCTTCCGCGCGGCCGGGGTGAAGGTGCTGCACAAGTGCACCAGCGTCCGCCACGCGGTGAAGGCGCAGGCCCTCGGTGTGGACGGCGTTTCCATCGACGGGTTCGAGTGCGCGGGGCACCCGGGCGAGGACGATGTCCCGGGCCTGGTGCTGATCCCCGCCGCGGCCGAGCAGGTCACCATCCCGATGATCGCCTCCGGCGGGTTCGCCGACGGCCGCGGCCTCGTCGCCGCGCTTGCGCTCGGCGCCGACGGCGTCAACATGGGCACCCGGTTCCTCGCCACGGCCGAGGCGCCGGTGCACGACAACGTGAAGCAGCGCCTCGTCGAGGCGACCGAGCGCGACACGGAGCTGATCTTCCGGTCGCTGCGCAACACCGCCCGGGTGGCGTCCAACGCCACGAGCCGAGAGGTGGTCGGCATCCTGGCCGGCGGCGGTGGCTTCGACGACGTGCGCGACCTGGTGGCGGGCAGCCGCGGCCGCAAGGTGTACGAGACCGGCGACGTCGACCTCGGCGTCTGGTCCGCGGGTGTGGTGCAGGGACTCGTCCACGACGTGCCGACGGTGGCGGAGCTCGTTTCCCGCGTCGTCGCCGAGGCACACGAGATCATCGCCGGCCGCCTGGCCGGCGTGCTGGCCTGAGGAGGACACGGATGGACATCGCGAACACGGTCGCGCTCGTGACCGGCGGGGCGTCGGGGCTGGGCCTGGCCACCGTGAAGGAGCTGCACAAGCGCGGCGCGAAAGTGGTGGTGGTCGATCTGCCCACTTCGGACGGTGCCGCGGTCGCCGCGGAGCTGGACGGCGTGTTCGCCCCGGCCGACGTGACGAGCGAGGCCGACGTGCAGGCCGCCGTCGACACCGCCGCGTCGCTGGGCGACCTGCGGGTGGTCGTGAACTGCGCGGGCATCGGCAACGCGGTGAAGACCGTCGGGAAGAAGGGGGCGTTCCCGCTGGACGCGTTCACGAAGGTCGTTTCGGTCAACCTGATCGGCACGTTCAACGTGCTCCGGCTGGCCGCCGAGCGCATCGCGGGCGTGGACCCGGTGGCCGACGAGCGCGGGGTCATCGTGAACACCGCGTCCGTGGCGGCGTTCGACGGTCAGGTCGGGCAGGCGGCGTACTCGGCGTCGAAGGGCGGGATCGTCGGCATGACGCTGCCGATCGCGCGCGACCTGGCGAGCCTCAAGATCCGCGTGATGACCATCGCGCCGGGGCTGTTCCGCACGCCGCTGTTCGCGACGCTGCCCGAGGAGGCCGTCGAGTCGCTGGGCGCGCAGGTGCCGCACCCGTCCCGGCTGGGTGATCCGGCGGAGTACGCGGCGCTGGCCTGCCACATCGTGGAGAACCCGATGCTCAACGGCGAGACCATCCGGCTCGACGGCGCCATCCGCATGGCCCCGCGCTGAGCCTAGACTCGGCGGGGAAGCTTCCGGACTCGATGGGTGGAACATGGTGCGTGCGCGGGAGGCGGTGGCGTCGGCTTCGGTCTCGATCGAGGTCGAGCCGGGGGCCGGCTGGCGGCACTACGAGGAGCTGGAGCTGACGCCTCTGCTCGCCGCCGCGCTCGACGCGTTCTACGAGCACGGTTTTCACGGCACCTCGGTGCGCGACATCGTCCGCCGGGTCGGGCAGACCGTGCCTTCGCTGTACTACCACCACGACAGCAAGGAAGGTGCGTTCGCCGCGTTGCTCGACCTGGGCACCGGCGAAGCAGTCAGCCGGGTCAACGCCGCGGCGGCCGACGCGGCCGGCCCGCGCGAGCAGCTGGTCAACGTCGTCGAAGCCGTGGTGCTGCACATGACGCACCGCACGCGGCTGGCGGCGCTGGACCTCGAGCTACGGCACCTCTCGCCGGACTCGCGCAAGCGTTACGCCGCGCGCCGCAAGGAGATCGAGACCGTCCTGACCGGCGTCATCGAGGACGGCGCGCGCGAGGGTGTGTTCACGGTGGCCCACGCCGAGGAGACGGTGCGGGCCGTGCTGGGCATGTGCCAGTCGATCGCGCGCTGGTACCAGCCCGGTGGCCCGCTGAAGCCCGAAGAGCTCGCCGAGCGGTACGTGGACCTCGCGCTGCGCACGGTCGGCGCGCGGCCGGTGAAGCGCAAGCGCTGAGGCGCGTCACGGACGCGGCGCCGGCTCCAGATAGAGGGTGCGCCAGATGACCTCGGTCATGGAGTCGGCCAGCGTGTCGTCCTCGGACTCCGGGGTGAAGCGCAGCGTCTGGTGGCACGTGCGCTCGACCATCCAGGTGAGCGCGGAAGCCGTGGCGCGCACGGGCATCGGGGCGATCGTGCCGGCGGCCTGACCGCGTTCGATGATCGCCGCGATGGCGTCGGCGATGCCCTCCATGATGCCGCGGTAGAGCTCGTCGACCTCGGAGTCGTAGGCCGCCATCTCGATCACGGCGTAGAGCACCGAACGGTGGTTGCGGTAGCGGGCGATGATCTCCGTGAGCGCCGCCCGCAGGTCCTCAGGATCGCGCGCGTCGGCGCTGTCCCACCAGCGTTGCGCGGCCTCGGTGAGGTCGGCGAACACGTGCTGGGCGAACAGCCGCAGCAGCTGGCCCTTGTCCTCGAAGTAGACGTAGAAGGTGGCGCGCGAGATGCCGCCCTCGGACGCCAGGCGGTCGACGCTCAGCTCGGTGAACGTGAGTCCCTCGCCCATGAGGCGCTCGGTGGCCTCCAGCAACTGGCGGCCGAGCGTCTCCCGGCGCTGCTGCTTGCGAGCGGTCTGGGGCTTGCGGGTCACCGACGGCATCCAGCCTCCTTTTCTTCGGTATCACCCTACCGGCTCGCCGCTCGAATTGACTGGACAGAGAATCCAGACATACTGTCTTGACAACATGTGAGCTGGGCCATACGCTCAACTTAACGAACGCTAGATAGCTCTCCGAGGTCACAGCCGACCGATTCGGGCGCCCGCGGCGCACCGGTCGGCTCCCCGTCCGGTTCCCCTGCCAGGAGTGCCCATGTACCCCGGTGTCCACGCCGAGCAGTTCCCCGACAAACCCGCCGTCATCGTGGCGGGCGGCGAGGTGCTCACGTACGGGCAGCTGGAGGAGCGTTCCGCGCGCCTGGCGCGCTACCTGCACGACGCGGGCCTGCGGCGCGGCGACCACATCGCGCTCCTTTCGGGAAATGACCCGAAAGTGTTCGAGGTCTACTGGGCCGCGCTGCGCTCGGGCCTCTACATCACCGCCGTGAACCGGCACCTGTCGCCGGCCGAGGTCGCCTACATCGTCGAGGATTGCGGCGCCGAGGCGCTGATCGTGTCGGCCGGGCTCGCCGACGTGGCCGAGGCCGTCGTCGCGGACACGCCGAAGGTGCGCATCCGCCTGGCGTACCGGGCAAGCGTGGCCGGGTACGAGTCCTATGAGGACGCGCTGGCGAGCACGTCGGCCGAGCCGCTGCCGGAGCAGCCGCGGGGCATGGACATGCTCTACTCGTCCGGCACCACCGGCCGGCCCAAGGGGATCAAGCCGCCGCTGCCCGAGCGCCGGGTCGACGAGTCGGGTGACGTCTACGCCGCGGTTTTCGGGCCCCTGTACGGGTTCGGCCCCGACACGGTCTACCTCTCGCCCGCGCCGGTCTACCACGCGGCGCCGCTGCGCTTCGGCGGTGTGGTGCAGGCGCTGGGCGGCACGGTGGTGCTGATGGAGAAGTTCGACGCGGAGCAAGCGCTTTCCGCGATCGAGACCCACCGCGTGACGCACAGCCAGTGGGTGCCGACGATGTTCGTCCGGATGCTCAAGCTCCCCGAAGCCACGCGCGCGAAGTACGACCTGTCGAGCCAGCGCGCGGCCATCCACGCCGCGGCGCCGTGTCCGGTCGACGTCAAGCGCGCCATGATCGACTGGTGGGGCCCGGTCCTGCACGAGTACTACTCGTCCACCGAGGGCAGCGGCATCACGTTCATCGACAGCGAGCAGTGGCTGCGCAAGCCCGGCTCGGTCGGGCCGGCCGGCGTCGGCGTGCTCCGGATCTGCGGCGAGGACGGCGAAGAGCTGCCGGCGGGCGGCATCGGCACCGTCTACTTCGAACGCGACGCGCTGCCGTTCGCCTACCACAACGACCCGGGCAAGACCGCCGAAGCGCAGCACCCGGAGCACCCGACGTGGACCACCACCGGCGACGTCGGCTACGTCGACGAGGACGGCTTCCTGTTCCTCACCGACCGCAAGGCCTTCATGATCATCTCCGGCGGGGTGAACATCTATCCGCAGGAGATCGAGAACGCGCTGACGCTGCACCCGAAGGTGCTCGACGTCGCCGTGGTCGGCGTGCCCGATCCGGAGATGGGCGAGGCGGTGCAGGCGTTCGTCGAACCCGCGGGCGAGGCCGCGCCCGGGCTCGGCGACGAGCTGCGCGAGTACCTGCGCGAACGCATCGCGCACTACAAGGTCCCGCGGGCGTTCACCTTCGTGGACCGGCTGCCCCGCACTCCCACCGGGAAGCTCGTCAAGGGCGAGCTCACCCGCTGACCGACCACCTCGGACTCACCAGGAGCGAGAAGATCATGCAGATCAAGGCCGCGGTGCTGCGCGCCGCCGACGGGCCCTACCGGATCGAGGACGTCGAGCTGCCCGCGCCGGGCGCGGGCCAGGTGCTGGTGCGCATCGCCGGTGCCGGGCTCTGTCACACGGACCTGCTGCCGCGCGCGCCGGGTTTCCTGGCCGCGCCGCCGATCATCACCGGGCACGAGGGCTCGGGGATCGTCGAGGCCGTGGGCGCCGAAGTGACGAGCCTGGCGCCGGGTGACCACGTGGTGCTCTCGTTCGACTTCTGCGGCCACTGCGCCAACTGCGTCGCCGGGCACCCGTCGTACTGCGAGACCTTCTTCCCGCGCAACCTCACCGGCCACGACCCGGACGGCGAGCAGCCGGTGCTCGACGTCGCCGGCGAGGCCGTGGCCGCACGCTGGTTCGGGCAGTCGTCGTTCGCCTCGCACTCGGTGGTCGCCGCGCGCAACGCGGTGAAGGTCGACCCGGAGCTGCCGCTGGAGCTGCTCGGCCCGCTCGGCTGCGGCATCCAGACCGGCGCGGCCTCGGTGTTCAGCGCGCTCGGCGTGGCGCCCGGCACGAGTTTCGTCGTGTTCGGCGCCGGCGGCGTGGGCCTGTCCGCGGTGATGGCCGCGCGGGTGGCCGGTGCCGCGCGGATCGTCGCCGTGGACCTCAACCCGCGCCGACTGGAGCTGGCGAAGGAGCTCGGCGCCACGCACGTCGTCGACGGCGCCGCGGCCGACCTGGTCGAGCAGCTGCTCGCGGCGACGGGCGGCGCTCAGTACACGCTGGACACCACCGGGGTGCCGTCGGTGATCACCACGGCGATCGCGGTGCTGCGCCCGACCGGCACCTGCGGGCTCGTCGGGGTGCAGCAGGGCGACCTGGTGCTCGACCCGACGGCGCTCGCCGTGGGCCGCAACGTGATGGGAATCCTCGAGGGCGACGCCGTGCCGCAGGTGATGATCCCGCGGTTGATCGAGCTGTGGCGCCAGGGCCGGTTCCCGTTCGACCGGCTCGTGGAGACGTTCCCGTTCGAGGAGATCAACGAAGCCGAGCAGGCGAGCCTGAAGGGCGAGGTCGTGAAGCCCGTCCTGGTTCCCTCCGCGCGGAAGGAGTGAGCACGTGAAGATCGTCGTGGACCGCGCCCGCTGCACCGGGCTGGGCATCTGCGAGTCGTTCGCGCCCGAGGTGTTCGAGGTGGACGACAACGGTGACCTGGTCCTGTCGTCCGAGACCGTGCCCGACGGGCTGGAGTCCGAAGTGGAGCAAGCCGTGACGGGGTGCCCGACCGAAGCACTGAGGCTTGTGCAGTGACGCGTCTCGTGGTGGTCGGTGCCTCCCTGGCCGGGTTGCGGGCCGTGGAGGGCGCGCGCAAGGCCGGGTTCACCGGGCCCGTCACGCTCGTCGGCGCCGAGGAACACCTGCCCTACGACCGGCCGCCGCTGTCGAAGGCGTTCCTCGACGGGCCGGTCGCCGCGCCGGTGTTCCGCGAGGAGCAGGTGCTGCGGGACGAGCTCGGCGTCGAGCTCGTGCTCGGCACCCGGGCGCACGCGCTCGACCCGGCCGAGCGCGTGGTGCACGCGGGCGAGAAGGAGATCCCGTACGACGGCCTCGTGATCGCCACCGGCGCGACCGCCCGGACGCTGCCCGGCACGAGCCACCTGACCGGCGTGCACACGCTGCGCACCCTCGACGACGCGCTCGCCGTGCGCGCGGCCCTCGACGCCGGCGCGCGCACGGTGGTGATCGGCGCCGGGTTCATCGGCTCGGAAGTCGCTTCGGCGGCGCGCAAACGCGGTCTCCCGGTGACCGTGGTGGAGGCCGCGCCGACGCCGTTGATGCGCGCGATCGGCGCCATGGGCGAACCGTGCTCGGCGCTGCACCGCGCGAACGGCACGGACCTGCGCTGCGGCGTCGCCGTGACTGGTGTCGAAGGCCACGACCGTGTCGAACGCGTGCGGCTGGCCGACGGCACGACGCTGGACGCCGACCTCGTCGTGGTCGGCGCCGGCGCGGTCCCGGCCACGGACTGGCTCGCGGGCAGCGGCCTCACGCTGGAGGACGGCGTGGTGTGCGACGAGACGCTCGCGACCGGGCTGCCCGGCGTGTACGCCGCGGGTGACGTCGCCCGGTGGGCCAACCCGTTGTTCGGCCGGGCCATGCGCCTGGAGCACTGGAGCAGCGCCGCGGAGCAGGGGGCGGCGGCGGGCGTTGCCGCCGCGTTGCCGGGGGCGGCCGAGCCGTACGAGACCGTGCCCTACTTCTGGTCCGACTGGTACGACAGCCGCATCCAGTTCGCCGGCGTGCCCGACGCCGACGAGACCCAGGTGGTGCTCGGCGATCCGGACGCGGGCCGGTTCGTCGCGCTGTACCGCTCCGGCGATCGCCTCACCGGCGTGCTCGCGGTGAACAAACAGCGGGAGATCATGAAGTTCCGGGCCCTCATCGCCCGCCGCACCGACTGGTCCGGCGCGCTCGACTTCGCCGCCCGGCGGCGGGAACCCGTGTCCGAAGGAGTGCGCTGATGCACGAACACGAAGCCCTGTACATCGACGGCGCGTGGGTGCGCCCGGCCGGCGGTGCCACGCTCGCCGTGATCTCGCCGGACACCGAGGAACGCATCGGCACGGTGCCGCTCGCCGGAGAGTCCGAAGTGGACTCCGCCGTCGCCGCTGCCGGCCGCGCGCTGCGGTCCGCGGAGTGGGGCGGGCTCACGCCGGAGGCCCGGTCCGGGCTGCTGATGGCGTTCGCCGAGGAGCTGGGCAAGAACCTGGCCCAGCGCGCCGAGCTCACCACGATCCAGAACGGCATGCCGATCACCGTCGCCACCGCCGCGGAGGGCGCCGGCCCGGTCGGGATCCTGCAGTACTACGCCGCGCTCGGGGCCGCGCCCGCCGAGGAGCGCCGGCCGCGGCTGGACGGGCAGGGCGTCACCGTGGTGCGCAAGGAGCCGGTCGGCGTGGTCGCGCTCGTGGTGCCGTGGAACTTCCCGCAGGTGCTCACGATGTTCAAGCTCGCGCCGGCACTGGCCGCGGGCTGCACCGTGGTGCTCAAGCCCTCGCCCGAGACCACTTTGGACGCTTTGGAGCTGGCGGCCACCGCGGAGCGCGCCGGCCTGCCCGCGGGCGTGCTGAACGTGATCTCCGGCGGCGCCGACATCGGCGAGTACCTCGTGACGCACCCGGGCGTGCGGAAGGTCGCGTTCACCGGGTCCACGCCCGTGGGCCGCAAGATCGGCGAGGCCTGCGGCCGCCTGCTGCGTCCCGTCACGCTGGAGCTGGGCGGGAAGTCGGCGGCGATCGTGCTCGACGACGCCGACCTGGCGGCCACCGTGCAGGGCCTGGCCACCGCGAGCCTGCTCAACAACGGCCAGACCTGCTACCTCTCCACGCGCATCCTCGCCCCGCGCTCACGCCACGACAAGGTCGTCGCCGCGCTGTCCGGGCTGGCGTCCGCGCTGACCGTCGGCGACCCGCTCGACCCGGGCACGCACATCGGCCCGCTCGTCAGCGACAAGCAGCGGCGCAAGGTCGAGGAGTACGTGGCCGTGGGTCGAGAGTCCGGTGCGACGCTCGCCGCCGGCGGTGGACGGCCCGACCGTGACCGCGGCTGGTACGTGCAGCCGACCGTGTTCGGCGGCGTCGACAACGGCAGCCGGATCGCGCGGGAGGAGATCTTCGGCCCGGTGCTCACGGTGATCCCGTACGGCGAGGTCGACGAAGCGGTCTCGATCGCCAACGACTCCGACTACGGCCTCGGCGGCACCATCTGGACCTCCGACGTGGAGAAGGGCCTCGACGTGGCGCGCCGCGTCGAGACCGGCAGCGTCGGCGTGAACTTCTACGACCTCGACCTGGGCGCTCCGTTCGGCGGTGTGAAGGCCAGCGGCGTCGGCCGCGAGCTCGGGCCCGAGGGCCTGGCCGCCTACCAGCAGCTCAAGTCCGTCTACTTGGGACAGGAGATTCCCGCATGACCGCCATCGTGACCCCGCAGCAGCGCGAGTACGACGAGATCGACCTTTCGTCGCGGGCTTTCTGGTCGACCCGCGCCGCCGACCGCGAACGCAGTTTCGCGGCGCTGCGCCAGGAGCGTCCGGTGTCGTGGCACCGGCCGGTCGAGGACGCGCTGATGGAGGACCCCGAGGACCCCGGCTACTGGGCCGTGGTCCGCCACGCCGACATCGTCGAGGTGAGCCGCCGCAACGACGTGTTCGTGTCCGGCCAGGGCGTGATGTTCGAGAACATCCCTGAGGAGATGCTCGAGGCGTCGCAGTCGTTCCTGGCGATGGACCCGCCGCGGCACACGAAGATCCGCAAGCTCGTCAGCGCCGCGTTCACCCCGAAGCAGGTGCGCCGCATCGAGGAGCAGATCAAGGCCAACGCGGCCGACATCGTCCGTGAGCTGGCCGACGCGGGCAGCGGCGCCGACTTCGTTCGCCAGTGTTCGGGGCAGCTGCCGATCCGGACGTTGTCGGACATGGTCGGCATCCCCCAGGCCCACCGCGAGAGCGTGGCCCACGCCGCCGACGCGTCGGTGTCCTGGGCCGACCCGGTCTACCTGGCCGGGCGCGACCCGATCGACATGATCTTCGAGGCCCAGATGACGCTGCACGGCGTGGCGTTCGAGATGGCCGAGCGCCGCCGCGCCCACCCGGCCGAGGACCTGATGACGAACCTCGTGCAGGCCGAAGTGGACGGTGAGCGCCTCACCGACGAGGAGATCGCGGCGTTCTTCGTGCTGCTGTCGGTGGCCGGCAACGACACCACCCGCCAGACCACCAGCCACACCCTGCGCGCGCTCACCGACTTCCCGGAGCAGCGCGAGTGGCTGATGGCCGACTTCGACGGTCGCATCGGCAGCGCGCTCGAGGAGTTCGTCCGCTGGGCCTCTCCGGTGATGACCTTCCGCCGCACGGCCGTCGCGGACTTCGAGCTGGGCGGGCAGCGGATCAGCACCGGCGAAAAAGTGGTGATGTTCTACGCGTCGGGCAACTTCGACCCCGAGGTGTTCGACGAGCCGGGCCGTTTCGACTTGCGCCGCAGCCCCAACCCGCACGTGAGCTTCGGCGGGGGCGGCGCCCACTTCTGCCTGGGCAACCAGGTCGCCAAGGCCCAGCTGCGCGCCCTGTTCGGCGAGCTGCTGCGCACCCTGCCGACCATCACCGCCGGCGAGCCCGACTACCTGGCCGGCAACTTCGTGCACGCCGTGCGTGCCATGCCCTGTCACTTCTGAGCAGCAGTTCCTCCAGCAGCCCGAACAGACCGGAGACCAGCCATGCCCGCGTTCAGCAAGCCCGAAGAGATCTACCAGTACATCGGCGGCATCTTCGAGACCGCGTTCGCCGACGCCGACCTCGCCGCCAAGCTCGCCGGCACCGGCCTGGTGCTGAAGATGGTGTGCACCAACCCCGAGTCCGCGCTGCTGATCGACACGCAGAACCGCCGTGTGGTCGGCGACGCGTTCGACGCCCCGGCCGACGCGACCATGACGATGGACAGCGAGGTCGCCAACGGCTATTGGCAGGGCAAGGTGAACCTCACGTTCGCCATGGCCCGCGGCAAGGTCAAGGTGGACGGTCCGGTGTCGAAGTTGATCAAGCTCGCCCCGCTGTCGAAGAGGCTCTTCCCCGTGTACGTCGAAAAGCTGCGCGCCGACGGGCGCGAGGACCTGATCGTCGGCTGAGTCGAGAAGGGCGAGCACAACGGTGGGTGCGGAAGTCGTCGTCGAGGGCCCGACGAAGTCGTTCGGGCGCCAGACGATCTGGCGGGACGTGACCCTCACCCTGCCCCCGGGTGAGGTGTCCGTCCTGCTGGGTCCCTCGGGAACCGGGAAGTCGGTGTTCCTCAAGTCGCTGATCGGGCTGCTCAAGCCCGACCGCGGCCGCTGCGTGGTCGACGGCGTGGACGTGGTCACGTGCTCGGAGCACCGCCTCTACGAGGTGCGCAAGCTGTTCGGGGTGCTGTTCCAGGACGGCGCGCTGTTCGGCTCCATGACCTTGTTCGACAACATCGCGTTCCCGCTGCGCGAGCACACGCGTAAGTCGGAGACGGAGATCCGGCGGATCGTGCACGAGAAGCTGGAGCTCACGGGCCTGGCCGGTGCCGACGGCAAGCTGCCCGGCGAGATCTCCGGGAGGCATGCGCAAACGCGCCGGGCTGGCGCGCGCGCTCGTGCTCGACCCGGAGATCGGGCTCGTCGACGAGCCCGATCTCCGGGCTGGACCCGGTGCGCACCGCCTACATCCCGCAGCTGTTCCTCGACGTCAACGCTCACAGCGACGCGACGTTCCTCATCGTCACGCACAACATCAACCTCGCCCGGACCGTGCCCGACAACCTCGGCATGCTCTTCCGCCGCGAGCTCGTGATGTTCGGGCCGCGGGAAGTGCTGCTGACCAGTGAGGAGCCGGTGGTGCGCCAGTTCCTCAACGGCCGCATGGACGGCCCGATCGGCATGAGCGAGGAGAAGGACTCGGCGACCATGTCCGCGGAACGCGCGAAGTTCGCCGCCGGGCACGGCCTCGGACATGACGCCTTCGGCGTCGACGAGGTCGCCGGCATCCCGCGGCAGATGCGGCCCGCGCCCGGTCTGCCGGCGCGGCCGAGTGAGGCGCGGCGCAAGGAACGCGCGCTGCGGCTCCTGCCGACACTGCCCGAGGCGGCACAGGACGGGATTCTCGCGTCGCTCACCCCCGAGGAACGCCGCCGCTACGGCGTGGACCGCCTGGACCGCGTGGACCAGGGCCGCCACCGCGTCGAGGAGGTCTCGTGAGCACCGCGTGGACGTTTCCCGGCTCGCGCGCGTTCGGCCACACCGGCCGGTTCGCCTTCGAGGCCCACCAGTCCACGACCTCCGGCCCGGCCGCCGACACCGCCTTCTCCGACAGCGCCGCCACCTCCGCCGTCGCCGGCCAGCTCAGCGCCGCTTTCGAAGCCGTCTTCTCCCTCGACTACCAGGACGTCGCCAAAACCGACCGCGCCGCCGACCAGTACCTCACCGGCAACGCCGTCACCCAGTACCGGCAGCTGCTTTCGGCGGTCCAGCAGCAGGCCGTCCCCAACCACCTCACGCTCACCAGCCGCGTCCGCACCATCGGCATCAAGGACATCACCGGCACCACCGCCCACGTCCTCGTCTTCGCCGACCAGACGACCTCCCGCGCCGGCACCCCCGACACCTCCAGCGGCGGCGCGCAGGTCCGCCTGACCGCCACGGAAGACAACGGCCACTGGCGCATCAGCGACATCGCCGTCTTGTAAGCCAAAATTGGCCGTTCGGTTCGCCGCGACGACCCGTTCGGCCACCGCGCCGGCCCGCGCGTCCGGCGAAGTTGACCTTGGTACCGCCGGCTTCTTACGTTCGGAGCAGAAACCGGGCGAGGGGAGCGTCGATGGACATCCGCGGGTACGAGCCGGGGCTGATCTCAGCGGAAGCCGCTTTCACCTCCGATTTCGCGCTCCCCGGTCAGCTTCGGGGTGCGGCAGATTTCGGACCTGGTGGAGGCCGACCGGCCCGCCATGGACGTCCGCCCCGGGATGCGGCACAAGTACCTGCCGTCGCGGTTCGACCCCGTCGCCGCAGTCCCTCAGGTCGGTGCCGATACTTGTTCGACACGTGGTCGCACGCGCTGGACTACGAGCGGTTCACCACCGAGGAGCTGGAGTTCGAGCCGGGGGTGAAGTTCTGGGACCGCCCGTTCTTCCACGGCGTCGTGCGCCACGTCTGGCAGGTGATCGGAGCGCACGACCTCACCCCGCTCGCGAGCACCCATCACGTCAACCGGTTCGAAAGTGGCATCTCGGCGAGCCGAGTCCGTTACGGCGAAACAAAACTGGGCTGCCTGGAAACCAGGCAGCCCAGTCCGGGTAGGTCAATCCTCAGCTCACCAGCCGCGCGAACGCCACTCCGCGAGCTTCGGCCGCTCAGCCCCCAACGTCGAGTCATCCCCGTGCCCCGGGTAGAACCACGTGTCGTCCGGCAGCTCGTCGAAGATCCGCGCCGAAACATCGTCCAGCAGCGACGCGAAGTCCTCCGGCGACGACGTCTTCCCCACGCCGCCCGGGAAAAGCGAGTCACCCGTGAACAGGTGCGGGTGCCCGGCCGGGTCGCGGTACAGCAAGGCGATCGACCCCGGGGTGTGGCCGCGAAGGTGGATCACTTCGAGCGTGACCTGGCCCACCTGGAGCGTGTCGCCGTGTTCGACCAGGAAGTCGGGCGGCACGGGCAGCGGCGAGGCGTCCAGTGGGTGCGCGGCGGTGTTCGAGCCGTTGGCGCCCGCCACGGCGCCCAGGGCCTGCCAGTGGTCCTGGTGCTGGTGGGTGGTCACGACGGTGCGCAGCGCGGGCCGGTCGGGGCCGTGGCCGATGAGGTCGGAGATGCGCTCGGGGTCGTTGGCGGCGTCGATCAGCAGCGCCTCGTTCTCGGCGCGGCAGACGAGCAGGTACGCGTTGTTGTCCATCGGCCCCACGGAGAGCTTGGTGATGGTCAGCGCGTCCAGCGTGCGGCGGGCGGCGTCGCCGCCCGGTTCGACGTGCCCGGTGTAGGTGTCGGCGATGTTCACGTCCACACGGTAGCCGGGGCAACGCGGTCTGTCCCACCCCCGCGCACGTAGGCTCGGCGCGACCAGCCGGGCGACCCCAGGGAACCAGTGCCGAACACCGCGACACCGCACCACTCCACCCGACGGATCAGCTGGGACCTGCTCAGAGTCATCGCGATCGTTTCGGTCGTGCTCGGCCACGTCACGCACCAGGGCGCGCTGCTGCACGGCGAGCTGACCGGCTACCCGTTCCGCGTGCCCGCGCAGTTCGGGGCCGCCGGTCTGATGGTGATCTCCGGGTACTTCGTGTGCGTGAGCGTCCGCAAGCCGGACACGGGCCGGTGGCTGTGGAGCCGCGTCGCGCGGCTCGTGCCGGCGTACCTCGTCGCGGTGCTCGTCACCTATGTCGTCACGCGCTACGCCGCCATCCGCTTCAGTGGCCTGCCCGTGCCCGACGGTTTCAGCGGCTTCCTGTTCGGAGTGCTGCAGGGCCCGCCGGCGGACCCGTTCCCGTGGTACATCCCGACCTGGCAGGACCTGCTCACGAACCTGGGGATGATCCAGGCGTGGGACTACTACGGGTTCCACTACCTCGACGGTTCGTGGTGGACGCTGCCGGTCCAGCTGTTCGCGTTCTGCGCCGCCGCGTGGTTGTTCCCGCGGCGGTGGCGTACCGATCGAGTGATGATGTGGCTCGTCTGGATGTTGATGGTCGCGCCCGCGGTGGTCCGGTTCGGGATCTTCGACCCCGGCAGCACGCCGATCCAGGTCGTCAACGTCTTCTTCGGGCTCGGCCTGCAGCGCACGCACCTGTTCGCCATGGGGATCGCGCTGTGGCTCTGGAGCGGGAAGCGGCTGAAGTCCTGGCACCTCGGACTGCTCGTCGCGGCCTGTATCGTGGTACAGGACCTGCACGTCTTCCCGTTCCACCGGGCGATGGCCCAGGACCCCGCGCGCTGGCCCTCCACGATCGGCTTCGCCGTGCTGCTGCTGGTGATCTGCCTCGCGGCACGCGGCGCCGACTGGCGGTTCCCGGGTCTCGCGCGGGTCGCCCCGGCGCTCACCTGGCTCGCCGGGATCTCGTATGGTCTCTACCTGGTGCACCAGGAACTGGGTTACGTCCTGGCGCGCGCCCTGCTGGACATCGGTGTCCCCGGCTGGCTGCGGCTCCCCGCGGTGCTGGCCGGCGCCGTGCTGGCCGGCTGGGCGCTCACCGCGTGGGTGGAACGGCCGCTGCACCGGCGCCTGACCGCCCGGCGGGCGGGCAAACCCGCCCAGGAACCCGCAAAAGCCCAGGTCGAAGAGCCGGAGCCCGTTTCTGTCGGTGGTGCGTCCTAGCATGGACGCGGCCGCCCGTGCAGGACTTCCACCGGGCCGGCCTCCGAGCCGAGATTTGAATTGAAGGGACGTGGGCGTGGCTGATCGCCTCGTTGTTCGCGGGGCCCGCGAGCACAACCTCCGCGGTGTCGACCTCGATCTGCCCCGCGACAGTTTGATCGTGTTCACAGGCCTGTCCGGGTCGGGCAAGTCGAGCCTCGCTTTCGACACCATCTTCGCCGAGGGGCAGCGCCGTTACGTCGAGTCGCTCTCGGCTTACGCGCGGCAGTTCCTCGGGCAGATGGACAAGCCCGACGTCGACTTCATCGAGGGCCTCTCGCCCGCGGTGTCGATCGACCAGAAGTCCACCTCGCGCAACCCGCGCTCCACGGTGGGCACGATCACCGAGGTCTACGACTACCTGCGGCTGCTCTACGCCCGCGCGGGCAAGGCGCACTGCCCCCAGTGCGGTGAGCTGATCAGCAAGCAGACGCCGCAGCAGATCGTGGACCAGGTGCTCGACATGGACGAGGGCACGCGTTTCCAGGTGCTCGCGCCGGTCGTGCGCGGGCGCAAGGGCGAGTACCTCGACCTGTTCCAGAACCTGCAGCAGCAGGGCTATGCGCGCGTGGTCGTCGACGGGAAGGTGCACCCGCTCACCGACCCGCCGAAGCTGAAGAAGCAGGAGAAGCACGAGATCGGTGTGGTCATCGACCGCCTGAGCGTGAAGACGAGCTCGCGCCAGCGGCTCACCGACTCGGTCGAGACGGCGCTGCGGCTGGCCGACGGGCTGGTCGAGCTGGAGTTCGTCGACCTGCCTGAGAACGACCCGCACCGCGTGCGCGGATTCTCCGAGAACCTGGCGTGCCCCAACGGGCACCCGCTGGCGATCGAGGACCTCGAGCCGCGGTCGTTCTCGTTCAACTCGCCCTACGGCGCGTGCCCCGTGTGCACCGGCATCGGCATCCGCAAGGAGGTCGACCCGGAGCTGGTGGTCCCGGACGACGAGCTGTCGCTGGGCGAGGGCGCCATCGCGCCATGGGCCGGCGGGCAGAGTGCCGATTACTTCATCCGGCTGCTGGAGTCGCTGTCGGAGGCCATCGGGTTCCGCATGGACACGCCGTGGCGCCAGCTGCCGGCGAAGGTCCAGAAGGCGGTGCTGCACGGTGTCGACGAGCAGGTCCACGTGCGCTACCGCAACCGCTACGGCCGGCAGCGCTCGTACTACGCCAACTTCGAGGGCGTGATCCCGTTCCTCGAGCGGCGCCAGGAGCAGACCGAGTCCGAGTACATGCGCGAGCGGTACGAGGGCTACATGCGCGAGGTGCCGTGCCCCACGTGCCAGGGCACGCGGCTCAAGCCGGAGATCCTCGCGGTCACTCTGGAGCACGCGACGCAGGGTGAGCGTTCGATCGCCGAGGTCTGCGCCCTGTCGATCGACGAGGCGTCGAAGTTCCTCGACGAGCTGGTGCTCGGACAGCGCGAGTCGATGATCGCCGGCGCGGTGCTCAAGGAGATCCAGGCGCGCCTGCGCTTCCTGCTCGACGTCGGCCTCACCTACCTCTCGCTCGACCGCGCGTCGGGCACGCTCTCGGGCGGCGAGGCGCAGCGCATCCGGCTGGCCACGCAGATCGGCTCGGGCCTGGTGGGTGTGCTCTACGTGCTCGACGAGCCGTCGATCGGCCTGCACCAGCGCGACAACCACCGCCTGATCGAGACCCTTACGCGCCTGCGCGACCTCGGCAACACGCTGATCGTGGTGGAGCACGACGAGGACACGATCCGTGCGAGCGACTGGGTCGTCGACATCGGCCCGGGCGCAGGCGAGCGCGGCGGGCACATCGTCCACAGTGGACCGTACAAGAAGATGCTGAAGAGCAAGGAGTCGCTCACCGGCGCCTACCTGTCGGGCCGCCGTGCGATCGAGGTGCCGGCGATCCGGCGCCCGGTCGACAAGAAGCGGCAGCTCACGGTCGTGGGCGCCCGCGAGCACAACCTGCGCGGCATCGACGTGTCGTTCCCCCTGGGCTGCCTCGTGTCCGTCACCGGCGTGTCCGGCTCGGGCAAGTCCACCCTCGTCAACGACATCCTCGCCCAGGTGCTGGCCAACAAGCTCAACGGCGCGCGCCAGGTGCCGGGCCGCCACACGCGGGTCAACGGGCTGAACACGGTCGACAAGCTGGTCCGCGTGGACCAGTCGCCGATCGGCCGCACCCCGCGGTCCAACCCGGCCACCTACACCGGCGTGTGGGACCACGTGCGCAAGCTGTTCGCGGCCACCACCGAGGCCAAGGTGCGCGGCTACCAGCAGGGCCGGTTCTCGTTCAACGTCAAGGGCGGCCGCTGCGAGGCGTGCGCCGGCGACGGCACGATCAAGATCGAGATGAACTTCCTGCCCGACGTCTACGTGCCGTGCGAGGTCTGCAAGGGCGCCCGCTACAACCGCGAGACGCTCGAGGTGCACTACAAGGGCAAGACGGTGTCCGACGTGCTGGACATGCCGATCGAGGAGGCGGCCGAGTTCTTCGAGCCGATCAAGGCCATCCACCGGCACCTGCAGACGCTCGTCGACGTCGGCCTCGGCTACGTGCGCCTCGGCCAGCCCGCGCCGACCCTGTCGGGCGGTGAGGCCCAGCGTGTGAAGCTCGCGAGCGAGCTGCAGAAGCGCTCGACCGGCAAGACCGTGTACATCCTCGACGAGCCGACCACGGGCCTGCACTTCGAGGACATCAGCAAGCTGATCGGCGTGATCAACGGGCTGGTGGACAAGGGCAACACGGTGATCGTGATCGAGCACAACCTCGACGTGATCAAGACGTCCGACTGGATCATCGACATGGGCCCGGAGGGCGGTTCCGGCGGCGGCATGGTCGTCGCGGAGGGCACGCCCGAGCACATCGCGTCGGTGCCGGAGAGCTACACCGGCGAGTTCCTCGGCCACGTCCTCAACCCGGCCTGACCCCGTCCTGGCGTGGTGGCCCGGAAACCGGGTCACCGCGCCGGCGGGAGTCAGTCCTTGCCGGTCGTGCGGTCGACCACCGGCGAGAGCGGTCCGAAGTACAGCGCGCGCATGCGGAAGGCGGAGCCCTGCTCGTCGGGCAGCAGCGACAGCGCGCAGGTCGTCGTGTCGGGGTCGGTGATCTCGACCGGGGCGAAGTCCGCCATGCCCGGCTTGCGGAGCTCCACGAGGAACCCCGCCTCGTCGCTTGAGCGGTCCGCCCAGGTGAAGTGCACGGACGCGTCCTCGGCCGGGACCACGGTGACGTCGGCCGGAGCAGCAGCGTCCCCCGGCGTCCGCACCGGCACGGCCGCGGCCGGGGGAGTGGCGTGCCCCGCGGAGCCAGGTCGGTCATCGGAGCCCGGCTGCACGACCGCCGACACGGGACCGTAGAAGTCCCGCACGCGGTAGTAGAACGGTGTCTCCGGGATCAGGTCCGGGTGCCGGTAGGTGGTCTGTGAGCGCGGCAAGTACTGCAGCGCCGTCCACGGGCCGTCGGCGGAGTTCGCGTATTCGAGCAGGTGCCCGGCCGCGGCGGGGTCGCCCGCGGGCCAGCGCAGGTCGATGTCCGTCGGGGTCGTGAGCGTCGCCGTGAGGCCGTGGGGCGGTGGCGCCGGAGCGGCGGCCGGGGCCGCGGAGCAGCCGGCGGCGACCAGCACGGCCAGCGCCGCGAGCGCGAGGCGGGTTTTCACGGGCACGGCGAAGCCTCCGGGACGTCCAGGCGGCGGCGGTGCCGCGTCAGCTTAGGAACCCGTGCCGGTGATCGACAAGGCGCGTCCCGGCCACCGGCACCACCCATCCGCCCGGCCTCGGGCGACGAATTCCTCCGGCGAACTTTCTGAATTCGCGGTGAACCGCGTGGCGCCCGCATCCGTGTGAGGGGTGTCGGGGGCTCTCACCGGCGGCGGCACCACCCACTCTCACCTCGGAAGGGGGGCGATCTCACGGTGGACACGGCGGCAGTGCTGGGCGTGCGGCGACGACCGGCGTTCACGCCGCGGTTTGCAGTACTGTCCTCGCCTACCCAGAACACCGTCGGGAGGTCGAGGGTGGCGATCGGACGCGGGCGGCCGAAACGGGCCGCCGCCGAGCGGCTCGTGGAGCAGCTCTACGCGGAACACGGCAGGAGCCTGGTGGCTTACGCGACCAGGCTCACGGGTGACCGCGCGGCCGCCGAGGACGTGGTCCAGGAGACGCTCGTGCGCGCCTGGAAACACGCCGACGACCTGAGCGGCGACCGCCAGGGGTCCGTGCGCGGCTGGCTGCTCACCGTGGTGCGCAACCTCGTCACGGACCGGGCGCGGGCTCGCGCTTCGCGGCCACCCGAAGTCGCCGAGGGCCCGGAGACGCTCGCGGCGCCGGTGGAACGCGACCACGCCCAGGGGGTGGTCGACTCGATGACGGTGCTGGGAGCCCTCGAAGGGTTGTCGCAAGAGCATCGCGACGTGCTCGTGGAGATCTACTATCGAGGGAGATCGGTGGCGGAGGCAGCCGAGATGCTGGGGGTCGCTCCCGGCACCGTGAAATCCCGGTCCTACTACGCGCTGCGCGCCCTGCGCGCGGCGATGGTGAGCGGTGGAACGGAGGCGGTGAGATGAGCGCGGTCGAGCAGGAACACGCGCAGCTCGGCGCCTATGTCCTCGGCGCGCTGGACCCGGCCGAGGCGGTCGAGTTCGAACGCCACCTGGCCACGTGCGCGCAGTGCCGCTTCGAGCTCAAGGACTTCGGCGCCCTGCGGGAGGCGCTCGACGAGGTGCCGCCCGAGGCGTTCCTCGACGGCCCGCCCGAGGGCGGTGACCTGTTGCTGCAGCGCACGCTGCGCCGGATCCGGGCCGAGGAGGAGCAGTCCGCCCCCGCCCCATCCACCGCGGCACCGAGCCGCTCCGGTTCACGCCGGGGGCTCGCGATCGCGGCCGCGGCGGTGGTCGCCGCTGTGGCGCTCGGCGGCGGGGTCTTCATCGGCCGTCAGACAGCGCCCGAGCCCGCCCAGCAGGTGGCCGTGCCCGGCACCCGAGACGTGGCCGCCACCAACGCGGCGACGGGCGCGAGCCTCACCGCGTCGGTGATCCCGGCGGCCGGCTGGGTCAAGGTGCACGTGGCCGTGAAGGGGATCCCCGCGGGCGAGAAGTGCAAGCTCGTGGTCACGGACAAGACCGGCGCGAAGTGGGACGCCGGCAGCTGGCTCGTGTCGGAGAAGTGGAGCACGCAGGGCTTCGGCCTCGACGGTTCGGCGCTGGTGGCGCCGGCGGACGTCGCCTCGGTCGGCATCGTCACCCTCGACGGCCGGGACCTGGTCTCGGCGCAGGTGTAGGCCGTGGCGGGAGCGGAGTACCGGTTCTCCAGTACCTGGTGGCTCCCGGCCGCCCCGGCCCGCCGGGTCTTCGACGCCGTCGTGGACCTCGAGGCGTATCCGAACTGGTGGCATGACGTGCGCTCGGTCCGCCGCCTCGACGACGACACCGCCGAGGTCGTCTGCCGCTCGCGCTTGCCCTACCACCTCGTGATCGCCATGCGCCGCGAGGAAGAGGACCCCGTCACGGGCCACGTCCGAGTCGGCCTGAGCGGCGACCTCGAAGGGTTCCTCGCCGGCGCGCTGCACGCCGTCGGCGAGGGCACGCGGCTGGAGATCACGCAGCACGTGCGGGCCTGCAAACCCTTGCTGCGCAAGCTGGACACGGTGGCCCGGCCGTTCTTCCACGCCAACCACGCGTGGATGATGCGCCGGGGCCACCGCGGTCTGGCCGCCTACCTGGCCTGACCCGCCACGCACAGCTCGGGCTCCGCGACCGAGCGCGGGCGGCGCACCAGCACGAGCGCAGCCGCCACCGCGGCGAGTGCCACGAAGCCCGCGCTCAGCCCGTACGCGAGCCGGTAACCCGAAGCGAGTGCGGCGCGGGCCCCCTCCGACGCCAGCCCTGCTGTGCGCGCCGCCGCGGCCGTGGCGAGCACCGCGGTGCCGATGGCCGCGCCGACCTGCTGCGTGGTGGTGATCAGGCCCGACGCCACCCCCGCGTCGGCCGGGTCGGTCCCGGACATCGCCAGCCCCATCACGGCCGGGATGGCCGCGCCCGCACCGGAACCCATGAGCACCAGCGCCGGGAACACGTGCAGGAAGTAGCTGCCGTCCGTGGGCACGGCGGTGAGCAACGCGAAGGCGATCACGACCACCACGAGCCCGCCCAGCAGCACCGCGCCCGGCGTGAAGCGCGCGCTGAGCTTCGCCGAAATCCCCAGCGAGAACACCGCGATCATCACCGGCGCCGGCAGGAACGCAAGCCCGGTGGCGAGCGCGTCGAGCCCGAGCACCTTCTGCAGGTACAACGCGGTCACGAACTGGAAGCCCATCATGCCGGCGACCATGAACACCATCGTGACGTTGGCGCCGCTGATCGCGCGAACGCGGAACAGCCGCAGCGGCAGCAACGGAGTCCGCGCGCGAGCCTGCCGGACGACGAACGCGACAAGCAGCAAAGCCGCGCCTGCCAAGGGAAGCGCTGCGCCGGTCTCGACGATCCCGTACACCAGCAGCATCACGCCGCCCGTCACGAGGACCGCGCCCAGCGCGTCGATCCCGGTGCGCAGTCCCCGGCCGCGATCGGCGTCCATGACCAGCGGCGCCAGCACCAGCGCGGCGACGCCGATCGGCAGGTTCACGTAGAAGGTCCAGTGCCAGTCGAGCGCCTGCGTGAGCGCGCCGCCGGCGATGAGCCCGATCGACGCGCCCGAGGCCTGCGTGAAGCTGAAGACGCCGATCGCCCGGGCCTGCGCCCGGGGTTCGGGGTACATCGTCACGATCATGCCCAGCACCACGGCCGACGCGAGCGCGCCGCCGATACCCTGCACGAACCGGGCGGCCACCAGTACCGCCGCGTCGGTCGAGAGCCCGGCCAGGAGCGACGACGCGGTGAAGACCACGAGCCCGGCGAGGAACACCCGCCGCCGGCCCAGCAGGTCACCGAGCCGGCCCGAGAGCAGGAGCAGCCCGCCGAACGCGACGAGGTAGGCGTTGACGACCCAGGCCAGCCCCGCGGACGTGAAGCCAAGCTCGGCCTGGATCGAGGGCAGCGCGACGGCGACGATGGTCCCGTCGAGCACCACCATGAGCGAGGCCGCGCACAGCACCACCAGTGCGACGGCCCGGCGACGGACTTCCGGCATTTCGGTCCCTCCAGAACGATCACCGAAGAGAATCCCCAGGTCGTGCCCAGGGCATCTCTTGTTACAGCGACCATCTTGTGTGACCATCGAGGAGCGAGGAAGGAGGCACTTTCATGTCCCAGGGGAACACCGGTGTGACCGACCAGGTCAGCACGATCGACCCGGAGAAACTCGAGGCGTGCACGCTGCTCGAGGTGCTCAACCGGATCAGCGGCAAGTGGGCGATCGGCATCCTGCTGGAGGCGTCGCAGGGCCCGGTGCGGTTCACGGAGCTGGAACGCTCGGTGGCGGGCATCAGCCGCCGGATGCTCACGCTGACCCTGCGCAACCTCGAACGCGACGGGCTGCTGGAGCGCACCGTCTACCCGACCGTGCCGCCGCGCGTGGAGTACGAGGCGACGCCGATGGCGCGTGAGCTCTACGGCACGCTGTCGGGGCTCGTCGACTGGGCGCAGCGCCACCGCGAGGCGATCGCCGTGGCACGCGAGGCCTACGACGCGCAGTAGAAACGCGTGTGCCGTGGTCGTGAGCACGGGGGACGCTCACGACCACGGCACACGGGGGTGTTCGCACCCCGGCGGGGGGAGTGTGGGCCGGAAGGAGCCCTGGGGTGCGAACGGCTTCAGTTGCCCGCTGAGGCTCCGACGGGTTCGCCCCGGTCGGTGGGCGGCTCAGTGGCGAGCGGTTCGGCGGGTGCGGGCGCTTCGTCGAGCAGCGTGGCTTCGTCGAACGGCGCGGAGCCCGCGAAGACCTGGCGGGACTTGTCGCGGTCGAACTCCTTCATCCACGATCCGATGAGGACGGTCGCCACGGCGTTGCCGGCGAAGTTCGTCAGGGCGCGGGCCTCGGACATGAACCGGTCGATGCCGAGGATGAACCCGACGCCGTCGACCAGCTCCGGCCGGTGCGACTGCAGGCCGCTCGCCAGGGTCGCGATGCCGGCGCCGCTGACGCCCGCCGCACCCTTCGAGGCGAGGATCATGAACAGCAACAACCCGATCTGCTCGCCCAGCGCCAGTGGCTGGTCCTGCGCCGTGGCGATGAACAGGGTCGCCATGGTCAGGTAGATCGCCGTGCCGTCGAGGTTGAACGAGTAGCCCGTGGGCACCGTGATGCCGACGACCGGCTTGCTCACCCCGAGGTGCTCCATCTTCGCGATCAGCCGCGGCAGCGCCGATTCCGACGACGAGGTGGACAGGATCAGCAGGAACTCGCGGCCGAGGTACCTGAGCAGCTGGAGGATGTTGACCCGCGCACCCAGCCACAGCACCGTGCCGAGGATGCCGAAGACGAAGATCAGGCAGGTGACGTAGAAGCCGAGCATGATCACCAGCAGGCTGCGCAGCGCGCCCCAGCCGGTGGCACCGACCACCGCCGCGATCGCGCCGAACGCGCCGACGGGCGCGGCCCACATGATCATCGACAGGATGCGGAACACCAGGCGCTGCACGTGCTCGATGCCACGCAGGATCGGCTCGCCGCGCCGGCCGAGCTTCTGCAGCGCGAACCCGGTCAGCAGCGCGATGAGCAGCGCCTGCAGGGTCTGGCCCTCGGTGAACGCCGAGACGAACGAGGTCGGGATGATCCCGAGCACGAAGTCGACGCCACCCTCGGCGCCCTTGGCCTGGTCGTGGACCTTGGTGACGTCGGCCGGGTTGAGGTGCAGACCACTGCCCGGGTGCAGGATGTTGCCGACGATGAGGCCGATCGCGAGCGCGAACGTCGACATCACGACGAAGTAGACCAGCGCGGTGATGCCCACCTTGCCGACCTTCGCCGCCTTCGCTACCGAGCCGATGCCCAGCACGATGGTGCAGAAGATGATCGGCGCGATCATCATCTTGATCAGGTTGACGAAACCGGTGCCCAGCGGTGCGAGCT
Source organism: Amycolatopsis sp. NPDC005232 (assembly GCF_040607795.1). Lineage (NCBI taxonomy): Bacteria > Bacillati > Actinomycetota > Actinomycetes > Pseudonocardiales > Pseudonocardiaceae > Amycolatopsis > Amycolatopsis sp. NPDC005232. Next base: position 49,849 of record NZ_JBEXHL010000039.1, read on the forward strand.
GTTTGCCGACCGACGGCCAGATCAAGCCGACCGCGGCGCCGAGCACCACGGCGACGATCACGGCCAGGTAGAGGTAACGCGTGCGGTCGCGCTTGGGCGCGGCCGCTTCGGGGGTCGGTGTCGGCACCGTTGCCTCCAGTGGGGGAATGGGTGGAACGCCGGTCACTATGCGGGGAGGATATGACCAGCGTCACCGTTGTGTTCATTGAGTTCGCACGATAGGTCCGGTCCGGTTCGGACGGTGGTACACGAGGGTCGTAGCACCACCCGGGTGTTGCCCCGCGCCCGCGTGTGCTGGTATGAGCACGTGCCTGCCCCCACCCGGACCCGGACGAGCCGCTGGAGCCTCGCCCGCCAGCTGCTGGTGCTCCAGCTGGCGGTGCTGCTGGTGCTCGTGGGCGGCGGGATCACCATCGCGTACCTCGACGCCGGCCACACGACGACCGACCGGGCGCGCGACCAGTCGCTGGCGGTCGCCCACGCGATCGCCGACTCGCCGAGTGTGGCCCGAGCGGTGTCCACACCGGACCCGACGACCGTGCTGCAGCCTTACGCAGTGCGGGTGCAGACCGACGCCGACGTCGACTTCGTCACGATCATGACCCCGCAAGGGATCCGCTACACCCACCCGAACCCGGCGTTGATCGGGCAGCCGTTCCTCGGCCACATCGCCGCCGCCCAGCAGGGTGGTGTGGTCACCGAGACCTACACGGGTTCGCTCGGGCCTTCGGTCCGGGCCGTGGTGCCGGTGTTCGACGCGAACCACCGCGTCGTCGCCCTCGTGGCGGTGGGCATCACGATCGCCGCGATCTCCGCCGAGCTGCGCGACCGCGTGTGGCCGCTCGCCGGCGTCGCGGCCGCGGTGCTGCTCGTCGGCGCGTGCGGCGGCTGGCTCGTGAGCGCCCGGCTCAAGCGGCAGACGCGCGGGATCGCGCCCGGTGAGCTCAGCAACCTGTTCGAGTACCACGAAGCGGTGCTGCATTCCGTGCGCGAGGGCGTGCTGCTGGTCGGGCGCGACGGCCGCGTCGGCCTGTGCAACGACGGTGCGCGCACGCTCCTGGGCCTGACCGCGGATCCGGTCGGGCAGCCGCTGGTCGAGCTGGGGCTGCCGCCGGAACTGGTGGCCGCGTTCGTCTCCGCCGAGACGCGCACCGAGGAGCTGCACCTCACCGACACGCGCGTGCTGGTGGTGAGTACCACGGTCGTGCGCTCCGGCGGACGCGCGCAGGGCACCGTGGTGATCCTGCGTGACCACACGGAACTGCAGACGCTGACGGGCGAGCTCACCACCGCCCGCAGCCTCGCGGAGGCGCTGCGGTCGCAGGCGCACGAGGCGGCGAACCGGCTGCACACCGTCGTTTCCCTGGTGGAGCTCGGCCGGCCCGAGGACGCGGTGGAGTTCGCGACGGCCGAGCTCGCCCTGGCCCAGGAGCTCACCGACCGCGTGATGAGCGCGGTGTCCGAGCCCGTGCTGGCGGCCCTGTTGCTCGGCAAGGCCGCGGAGGCCAGCGAACGTGGCGTCGAGTTCACGATCACCCCCGACACGGTGATCGAGGACCTCGGCCCGGAGATCGTCGGCCGGGACCTCGTGACGATCCTGGGCAACCTCGTCGACAACGGCATCGACGCCGCCGCGCGCGGGGCGAGCGGCCGGCCCGCGGTGGTCGTGACCGCGCGGACCGACGAGGACGGGCTGCTGCTACGGGTCGCCGACAACGGCCCGGGCGTACCGGAGGAAGCTGTGGAGGACATGTTCCGCCGCGGCTGGTCCACGAAGGCGGGCGAGGGCCACGGGCTCGGGCTCGCGCTGGTGGTCCAGGCCGTGCGCCGCTACGGCGGCGGCGTGGACGTCGGCCGAGACGGCGGCGCGGTGTTCACGGTCCGGTTGCCGAGGCAGGAGGCGCTGCGGTGATCCGCGTGCTGGTGGTGGAGGACGAGCCCGTGGCCGCCGAGGCCCACCGGCTCTACGTGGAGCGCTTGCCCGGCTTCAGCGTCGCCGGCGTGGTCCACTCCGGCGGCGACGCGCTGCGCTTCTGCGAACGCGAACCCGTCGACCTCGTGCTGCTCGACTTCTACCTGCCCGACACCCACGGCCTCGCCGTGTGCCGCTCCCTGCGCGCGGCCGGCCTGCCCATCGACGTCATCGCGGTGACCTCGGCGCGCGACCTCGCGCTGGTGAAGGCGGCGGTGTCGGTGGGCGTGGTGCAGTACCTGCTGAAACCGTTCACTTTCGCTTCACTGCGAGAAAAGCTCGAGCGCTACGCCGAGTTCCACCAGGCTTCGGGCGAGGTCACCGGCCAGGCCGAGATCGACCGCGCCCTCGCCACGCTGCGCACGAGCGAGCAGCACGCCCTGCCGAAGGGCATGAGCGCCGAGACGCTCGAAGCCATCACCGCCGCCCTCGCCGCCGCCTCCGAAGGCCTCTCCGCCGCCGGCGCGGCGAGCGCGATCGGCGCTTCGCGCGTCACGGCCCGCCGCTACCTGGAGTACTTGGCGGACAATGGCTTGGCCCACCGCGAGCCCCGCTACGGCCAGGTCGGCCGGCCCGAGGTCTGGTACCGCCACGGCCCGGCTTAGCGCCGTACGGGCCGCTGCCGTCACGCGAGCCGCGCTGAACGCCGCGGGTCAGCCGCTGCTCGGTCGTACCCGGATGCGTGGGGCGAATCGCCCGGTTTCACCCGGATGGTTGTTCGCTCACTGTTCTGTATAACGCTCTACACAGCTCGGCGGGGCGCGCGGTACGGTCGCCGCGAACCAGCCCGACGAAGGGGAAACCGGTGGAGCGAGACCCGCGCCCACGGCTGCGACTGCGGCACCTCGCGCACGAGCGGAGTGCCGAAGGCGGCGAACGTACCTCGCCGCTCACCGTCCGGCGCCCCGCGACCGGGTATGCCTCGGCGACCGCCGTCTGCGGTTGGTGCGGCGCCGAACTTCGGCTGCGTGTCGCGGCCGCCCGGAAGGTGAGGCAGTCGCTGCTGGCGTGGGCGCTGGTGTATTTCGCCGGGGTGCTGGCCGTGGTCGGGGGCATGGCCGCGCTGTCGGCGTCGGTCGTGTGGCTCGCCGTCGTCCTGATGGTGGGCGGGCTGCTGGTGGCGGTGGTCGGAGCGGCGTTCTGGTGGTGGGCCACGGGTGTCCGTCCGATGAGCGCGCTGCCGGACGGGAAGCCCGGGCCCCACGTGGTCAGGCCGGACCGCGGGCAGCGCTAGGACTCAGCGCGGCCGCCCCGGCACGCCTGGCCGGGTCTGCCACGGGTGCGGCCCGTCGAGCGGCCGGTATTCCACCCCCAGCGCGTCGAGCCGCGGCAGATGGTGCTCGCGCAGCCGCGGCAGGAACTCGGCGAAGTCGCGGGGCCCGGTGCTCCACGCCAGCTCCGCGAACGCGCTCAGCCGGGGGAAAGCCGCGTAGTCCACGCGCCGGGCGGTGTCGAGGTGTTCGGTCCAGACCTGGGCCTGGGCGCCGCGCAGGTGGGGACCGGTCAACGCCGGATCGTAGGTGTAGACGTCCTCCAGCGTGCGCAGGTAGCCGACGGGGATGGGCTCGTCCGGGTGGTCGGACTGGCGGTGGTCGAGGTACACGCGGTCTTCCGGGCACAGCACCACGTCGTGACCCCGCGACGCGGCCAGCTCGCCGCGCGCCTCGTCCTGCCAGGCGCCGATCATCATGGGCGGGAGGTCGTCGATGTCGAGCACTTCGTCCCAGCCGAGCGCCTGCCGGCCGCGCGAAGCCAGGTGCGCGGCGATGTCGCGGACGAACCGGCCGTGGGACTCGGTCGCGCCCGGCACCTCGTCGCCGCCGAGGCCGATGACCGGCGAGGGGAAGATGTCCAGCACGTGGTCGAACACCGTGCGGAAGAAGTCCAATGTGGACTCCGACGGATCCAGCAGCGAGGTGCTGATGCCCCAGGACGTCCACACCTCCCAGTCCGCGTCGGGATCGGGGCCGAGCGTCGGGTACGCGGCGATGGCCGCGCGGGCGTGGCCCGGCACGTCGATCTCCGGCACCACCGTCACAGCCCGCGAAGCGGCGTACGCGACGATCTCCCGCAGGTCGTCGGTGGTGTAGAACCCGCCGTGGGGACGGCCGTCGCGCTCGGGGCCGTCGTGGCGCCCGACCATCGACGAACGCCGCCAGCCGCCGACCGAGGTCAGGCGCGGGAACCGCGGCACCTCGATCCGCCAGCCCTGGTCGTCGGTCAGGTGCAGGTTCAGCACGTTGAGCTTGTGCGCCGCCAGCAGGTCGACGAACCGCAGCACCTCGGCCTTCGTGCGGAAGTGCCGCGCCACGTCGAGCAGGCAGCCGCGCCAGCCGAACCGCGGGTGGTCCTCCACCACGCCGCACTGCAGCGTCAGCCCAGTGCGGATCGACGCCGCCCGGAACGCGTCCGGCCCGGCGAGCTGGCGCAGCGTCTGCCGGCCGTACACCTCACCCGCCGCGTCGGCGACCGCCAGCGTGACGCCGCGCGGCGTGATCGTCAGGCGGTAGCCCTCGGCGGGCAGCGCCGGCGCCGGCCGCACGGTGACCGGCGCCGGCCAGGGGCACGTGCCCGGGGCCTCGGTGACGGAGACGGGACGGGGGAGCAGGGTGTCGAACCCGGGCATGATCAGCCTTTCACCGCGCCGGACATCCCGGAGACGAGCCGGCGTTGCATCAGCACGAAGAACACCAGCACCGGGATCGTCATGAGGGTGGATGACGCCATCACCGCGCCCCAGTCGGTGTCCTCCGGTTTGAAGAACACCAGGATTGCCTGCGGCAGCGTCTGGTTCTCGGTCTTCGAGATGATGAACGTCTTCGCGAACAGGAAGTCGTTCCACGCGTGGATGAACGCCAGCACGCTCACGGCGACCAAGCCGGGCGCCACCAGCGGGAACAGGATCTGCCAGGTGAAGCGCATCCGTGACGCGCCGTCCAGCTTCGCCGCTTCCTCCAGCTCCACCGGCACCGCCGCGACGAATCCGCGCAGCATCCAGATCGCGAACGGCAGGCTGAACGCCAGGTGCACCAGCACGAGCGAGCCCAGCTCGTTGAGCCCGAACGCCGGCGCGACCGCGCCGATCTGGCGCATCAGGAAGAACAGCGGGATCGTCAGTGCCTCCACCGGCACCATCTGCGCCACGAGGATCATCACCAGCAGCACCGTGCGCCCACGGAAGCGGAACCGCGTGAGCGCCACCGCGGACAGGAAGGACAGCAGCAGCGACAGCACCACCACGGCGAGCGCGACCACGAGGCTGTTCACGAAGAACCGGCCGAAGCCCGACACGGTGAGCACCCGCTGGAAGCTGTCGAGCGAAGGTGCGAGCGTCCACGGTTTCGGGTTGGCCGTCTGGATCTCACCCGCCGGCTTGAACGCCGAGAGCACCATCCAGTAGAGCGGGAACGCCACGATCCCGGCCACCACGACCGTGATGATCTCCGCGACGAGCCGGCCCGGCCGTCGCACCCGGCGGCCCGTGCTTTTCGAGGGGGACCGCGCACTGATCACAGCCATGCCGTGCTCCGGCGCTGGGACCGGACGTACAGCCCGGTGATCGACAGGAGCAGCACCGTCATCACGACTCCGATCGCCGAGCCGAGGCCGTACTCCTGCCCGGCGAAAGCCTGCTGGTAGGCGTAGACGTTGAGCACGAGGTTGCGCCCCGCCACGCCGCCGCCGTTGGTCATCACGTAGATCTGCGTGAACACCTTGAAGTCCCAGATGATCGACTGGATCGTCGCGATCATCAGCAGTGGCCGCACCATCGGCAGCACGACCGTCCACGTGCTGCGCCACATCGACGCGCCGTCGAGCGACGCGGCCTCGAGGACCTCGTCGGAGATCGCCTTGATCCCGGCGTACATCGTGACCAGCACGAACGGGAACGAGCACCAGATCACCTCGGCCGCGACGAGCCCGAACGCGCCGAAGGTGCCGAACGTCCAGGAGTGGTGCGCCATACCCGTGAAGCCGATGCCCGAGAGCACCTCGTTCACGAGACCGAAGTCGGTGTCGAAGAGAAACAGCCACACGTACGAGCCGGCGATCGCGGGCGTCGACCACGCGCCGAGCGCCGCGAGGAACAGCAGCGTGCGCGGCACCCCGCGTACCCTCGACGCCAGTACCGCCAGCGCCGTGCCGACCACGAGGCTGCCGATCACGCACGCGGCGGCGAACCCGACGGTCTTCGCGAGCACCGTCCAGAACTGCACGTCCTGCAGGAGCGCCGCGTAGTTGTCGAAACCGAGGAACACCAGCGGCGCCGCGCCCGCGGCCTGAGGCTGCCCGTAGTCGTAGAACGAGATCAGCACCAGCTGGTAGATCGGGTACACCAGCAGCGCCGCGAGCAGGATGCCCGCGGGCAGCAGGTACATCAGGGCCGCCCGGCCGTCCCGGCGCCGGCGCGCGCGTCGGGGCGCGACCGGAGCCGGGACGGAGACGGGCAGCTGCTGGGTGACCATCAGCCGAAGTTCTTGTTCATCGCCGCCGTGGCGTCGGCGAGCGCCCCGTCCACGTCCTTGCCGCCGGTCGCGATCTGCTGGACGGCGGTGGGCAGCACGTTCTGGCTGTCGATCTTCGACCAGCCGGGCGTGCTCGGCACGAACTTCGTGCCGGCGGCGAGGGTGTCCACGAACGGCTTGAGCGTCGGGTCGCTCGCCGCGAGCTTCTTCTGCACGCTCTCCAGCGTGGCCAGGTTGCCCATGGCGTTGTACATCTTCTCCTGGTACTTCGCCCCGGCCAGCAGCTCCGCGAACTGCACGGCGAGCCCGTGGCGCTTGCTCGCGCCGAACACACCCAGCAGGTTGCCGCCGGCGAACGCGGGCGCGACCGAGCCCGGGGTGGTGCCCGGCAGCGGGACCACGGCGTACTTGCCCTTCACCGCGCCCTGCTCCACGGCCTTGCGGTTGAAGTCACCGCCGATGGTCATCCCGGCTTTGCCGCCGGCGAACGCGGTCACGCTCTGCGTGCCGGTGAGGTTCGCGCACGCGGCGGGCGGGCAGATGTCGTCCTTGAGCAGGTTCGCGTACGCGGTGATGCCGGCCTTCGCCTGGGCGGATTCCACAGTGGACGTCCACTTGCCACCGTCGGACTTGGCCACGTCACCACCGTTGGCCCAGACGAACGGCAGGAGTGCGTAGGTGTACTTGCCGCCGGTCGAGATGCCGTAGAGGTCGGGCTTGGCGGCGTGGATCTTGCGGGCGTCGTCGGTCAGGTCCGCGAGGGTGGCCGGCGGCTTGAGGCCCAGCTCGGTGAACACGTCGGTCCGGTAGTAGAGGGCGCGGATGCCGGTATACCAGGGCAGGCCGTAGGTCTTGCCGCCCGACTTCGCGGTGTCGAGCACCGAGGGCAGCAGGTCCTTGCCCTCGCTCCACGACGAGATGTCGCCCGTGAGGTCGCTGAGCGCGCCGGTCTGGGCGTAGCTCGCCACATCGGTGTTGCCGAATTCGGCGACGTCCGGGGCGTTCGACGGGTCGTTGAAGGCGCCGGAGAACTTGTCGGCGCGACCCTCGACCGGCACCCACTGCACGTCGACGTCCACGCCGGCGTGCGCGGCCTTGAACTCGGTGATGGCCTCCTTCACCGCCGCTTCCTTGGGCGCGCGGCTGGCCTCGTCGAACAGCCACACCCGCAGGGTGCCGGTCTGGTCGTCCCCGCCGGCCGCGGCCGGGGCGGACTGCGTGGGTGCGCAGCCGGCCAGCAGGGCCAGCGCCGCGGCGACGCTGATGACGGTGGACGTACGACGCACTCTCATCGTTGAGCTCCCAGAGGGTAGGGCCCGGCGGCGACGGACCGGTCGGTCCGCCGCCTGCGGGCAACGCCGGGTCAGGCGAAGAAAACGGAGTTGACCGACGGCACGGCGAGCGAGCCGGCGACCGCGCCGGGCAGGCCCGTGGCCGGGTCGCGCGGCAGCCAGGTGACGGTGCCCGAACGCTGGTTGGACACGTAGAACCAGCGCTCGTCGGGCGAGAGCGCGAGGTGGCGCGGCCAGTTGCCCCCGGTGTCCACACCGGACACGAGCGTCAAGGTGGTGCCGCCGCCGGAGACCGAGAACGTGGCGATCGTGTTCGGACCGCGCACGGTCGCGTAGACGAACTTCGCGTCCTTCGACACGGCGATCTCACCGGGGAACAGGTCGCCGGTGCTGCCGGCCGGCACCGCCGGGACGACCGTGAGCGGCGTGAGCTTGCCCGCTGCCGCGTCCCAGGACAGCACGGTGATCTCCGGCCGCAGCTCCTGCGCGAGGTAGGCGTGGCGGCCGTTCGGGTGGAACGTCAGGTGCCGGGGTCCCGCACCGGAGGGGAGCTTGACCTGCTGGTGCAGCGCGAGTTTCCCGCTGCCGGTGTCGAGCGAGTACACGTAGACCGAGTCGGCGCCGAGGTCGACCGACAGCACCCACTGGCCGGTCGGGTCGTTCACTACCTGGTGCGCGTGCGCGTCGCGCTCGGCCCCGGTGTGCTGCTGCACGTCGGTGGCAGGGCCGAGCTTGCCGCCCGCCAGGATCGGCAGCACGACCACGCTGCCCGAGCCGTAGTTGGCCGCCAGCACGTACTTCTGGCTGCTGTGCACCGACAGGTGCGTGGGCGCGCTGCCCTTCGACGACACGGAGTTGAGCAGCCTCGGGCTCGTCGCCGTGGTGACGTCGAGCGCGGAGATCGCGCCGTTCGGGTCGCCCTCGTTGGTCACGTAGAGGGTGCGGCCGTCGCGGCTGCGGTCGAACCACGACGCGTCGGGCACGCCCGCGACGGTGCGCTCCGGTGTGAGCGCCGGCGCGGTGCCCGTGCGGCCTGTGACGTCGAGGCCGTGTCCGGCCGGTGGGGTGCTGGTGTAGCTGCCGACGTACGCGGTGGTTGCCGCGTCTCGCGGGCACCCGGCGGGTGCGGCGCTCGCGAGCTGGGTGCTGAGCACGGTGCCGAGTCCGGCGGCGCCGGCGGCGCCGAGGAACGTGCGACGGGAAAGTCCGGCCATCGAGGTTTCTCCCAACGGTGAGGGGACCAGAAGGTGGTTCAGACCACTGCCATGATCAATGCTGCCACGACGAAGCCGCTGACGGAAAGGACCGTTTCGAGTGCGGTCCACGTTTTCAGCGTCTGGGGCACGGAAAGACCGAAGTAACGCGACACGATCCAGAACCCGCCGTCGTTCACGTGGGAGGCGATGATCGAGCCCGCGGAGATCGCGATCACGATCAGGGCCAGCTGCGGTTGCGAGTAGTGCAGCTCGACCACCGTCGGCGCGACGATGCCGCTCGTGGTCACGATCGCGACCGTCGCCGAGCCCTGCGCGATGCGCATGCCGCAGCTGATGATGTACGCCGCGAAGATCACCGGCAGGCCCGCGTCGCCGAGTGAGCCGGCCACGGCTTTGCCGATGCCGGTCGCCGAGAGCACCGCTCCGAAGAATGAGCCCGCCCCCACCACCAGCAGGATCATCGCGACCGGGCGCAGCGCGTTCGTCGACAGCTGCGCCAGGTCCGCGCCCGTCATGCCGCGGCGGCGGCCCAGCAGCCACGACGCGAGCAGCGTCGCGATCGTCAGCGCGATGGCCGGGGTGCCCAGGAATGCCGCGACCCCGGCGGCGGCGGAGTTCTTCGGCAGCACGATGCTGCCGAACGTGCCCACGAGGATCAGCACGAGCGGGATCGCGATGATGCCGCTGACCAGGCCGAGCGAAGGCGGGTCTGTGGCTTCGTCCTCGTCGTCACCGGCGAGCTTCGCGAATTCCTCGGCGAGCGGCACGTTCACGCGTTTGCCGATCCAGGTCGAGTAGAGGATGCCGCCGATGAACCACGCGGGGATGCCGCAGACCGCACCCATCAGGATGAGCCAGCCGAGGTCCACGTGCAGCAGCCCGGCGGCAGCGACCGGCCCGGGGTGCGGCGGGATGAACGCGTGCGTGATCGACAGACCCGCCAGCAGCGGCATCGCGTACAGCACGATCGAACGGCCGCCCTGCTTGGCCGCGGCGTAAACGAGCGGTGCCAGCACGAAGATGCCGATGTCGAAGAACACTGGGATGCCGAAGATCAGGCCGGACAGGCCCATCGCGAGCGGCGCGCGTTTCTCGCCGAAGGAGCGCAGCAGCGCCGAGGTCAGCACGCGGGCGCCACCGGAGCGTTCGAGGATCGACCCCAGCAGCGTGCCGAGGCCGATGATCGCCGTGATGTGCCCGAGGATGCTGCCGAACCCCTTTTCCAGCAAGGAGTCCGACGTCTTCTGCGCGGTGCCGACCAGCGTGCCCACCGGCAGCCCGGCGGCCAGCGCGGTGAGCACACCCACCACGATCAGCGCGATGAACGGTTCGACCTTGACCTTGATGATGAGCACGAGCAGGACGGCGATCGAAACCGCGGCGAGCGTGAGCAGACCGCCGGTCGTGGTCTGCAGCCAGTGGATCATCGGCCCCTCCCGGGGTGACGAAGGGAATGGCCGGCGAGGGCGCCGGTGGGGTGGGTGTCCTCGATCGCGGCGACGCCGTTCACGAAGACGTGGGAGATCCCCTCGGCGGGCTGCCTCGGGTTTTCGAACGTGGCGGTGTCGGTGATCGTGGCGGGATCGAACAACACCAGGTCGGCCGCGTACCCGGGGCGCACGAGGCCCCGGTCGGCGAGCCGCAGCCGCCGCGCCGCGCGCCCGGTGAGGTGCGCGACGCAGTCGGCCAGCCCGAGCACGCCCAGTTCACGGACGTAGCGGGCGAGGTAACGGGGGAACGTGCCCCAGGCCCGCGGGTGCGGCCGGTTGCCGACGAGCAGGCCGTCGGAACCGCCGGTGTGCGTGCGGTGGCGCATGATGGCCCGCACGTTCTCCTCGTGGCCGATGTGCATCAGGCACGAGGTGCCGAGTCGCTCGTCGATCAGCGTGGCGAAGTACACCTCGGCGGGCGTTTTACCTTGCGCCCGCGCGGACTCCGCGACGCTGTGGCCCACGAGGCCGGCGTTGCTCTGCCGGCGCACGCCGTTGATCTCGATGCCGGACCAGTCGATGGGCACGCCGTGCGCGCCGTCCGAGCCGGTCTCCTCGATCTCGACGCGGATCCGCTCGCGGGTGTCCGCATCGGACAGTCGCGCGAGCGTCGCGTCGAGCCCGCCCTCGGTGGCCCAGCTCGGCAGCAGCGCCGACAGGTAGGTGGCGCCCGGCAGGTATGGGTAGGTGTCGAGGGTGATGTCTCCGCCGGCGTCGAGGGCGTCGTCCAGCAGCTTCAGCAGCTCCGGCGCTTTGCCCTTGTTGACGGAGAAGTTCATCGTGGCGTGCGCGAGGTGCAGCGGGCAGTCCGCGCGGCGCGAAACGTCGACCATCTCGGCGAAGGCCTCCAATGCGCCCGCGCCGTAGCTGCGGTGATGGGGGCTGTAGTAGCCGCCGCGCTCGCCGACCACGCGGCACAGCTCGACGAGCTCGGCCGTGTCCGCGTACATGCCCGGCGTGTAGGTGAGCCCCGAGGACAGTCCGAAAGCGCCTTCTTCGAGGCCGGTCGCGATCAGCTCTTTCATGCGGTCGAGCTCGGCGTCGGTCGCCGGCCGGTTCTCCCAGCCGACGGCGAGCATCCGGACCGTGCCCTGCGGCACGAGGTAGGCGGCGTTCACGGCGACGCCGCGGTCGAGCCGGTCGAGGTACTCGCCGACCGAGCGCCAGTTCCAGTCGAAGCCGGCCGGGTCGTCGTTCCAGCCGGCGAGCTGCTGGCGCAGGGCTTCGAGCACGGTGTCGTCGACCGGCGCGTACGAGAGGCCGTCCTGCCCGAGCACCTCGGTGGTCACACCCTGGGAGACTTTCGCGAGGTGGTCCGGGTTCGTGAGCAGCTGCAGGTCGGAGTGCGAGTGCATGTCGATGAACCCGGGCGCGAGCACGAGGCCGTCGGCGTCCAGAACGCGCTTTCCGGTGAGCGAGCCCGGCTCGGCGACCTCGATGATGCGGTCGCCGGTGATCCCGACGTCGCGGCGGGCCAGCGGGTCGCCGGTGCCGTCCGCGACCTGGGCGCCGCGGAAGACGGTGTCCATCAGCGCACATCCATCAGAACCACGTCCGCACGAAGTCGACGACCGTCTCGCCGTCGGTGTCCACCACCGGCAGCAGCGGCCACTTGTCGAACGTCGTGCACGGGTGCGAAAGCCCGAGCCGCACCCAGTCGCCGATCTCGACGGGCGAATCCGGGGGCAGCGCGAGGAACGCGTGCTGGTCGTTGAGCTTCGTCACGGCGTGGCCGGTCAGCTCGGCGTTGACGCCGTTCTTGCGCAGTAGCTGCGGCTCCGGCATGCCCTCGTCGTAGGGCAGATCGCGCTTGCCGGCGGTGAGCAGCGCCAGCTCGGGAGTGGGCTTCGAGGTGACCTGCGCCCACGCGTGCAGCGCGGCGTGGAACGGCGCGACGCCGGTCAGGCGCGGGTGCGCGCCGAGCGGTGAGATCTCGCGGTAGAAGCCGTCGTCATGAGTCACGTAGGCGCCGCTGCGCAGGATCGGCAGCACGTCCAGGCCATCCGGCCACGGTTTCGTGAGCTCCTGGGCCACGCGGTCGAAATACGCGCTGCCGCCGGCCGTCACGTAGACCTGGCCTTCGGCGAGCAGGCCCTTGTCCGCGAACGCGATCGCCGAGTCGCGCAGGGTGTCCACATAGGAACTGATCTTGGCCAGGGCGGCGTCGTCGGTGTCGTGCGACAGCGCGCCCTCGTAACCGCCGGTGCCGCGCAACCGCAGCACCGGGCTCTTGGCGATGGCCTCGGCCACGGCCAGCGCGGTTTCGGGGTCGCGCACCCCTGTGCGCCCGCCTGCGCCGCCCAGTTCGACGAGCACGTCGACCGGACGCGCGGACCCGGCCAGCGCCTCGGTCATCAGCTCGACGCCCCGCACGGAGTCGGCCCAGCACACGAACTCGAACGCCGGGTCCGCCGCCAGCTCGGCCGCGACCCAGCGCAGGCCCGCCGGATCCACGAGCTGGTTGGCCAGCAGGATCCGCGAGACGCCGAACGCGCGATAGATCCGCAGGTGCCCGGCGTTGGCGGCGGTGACGCCCCACGCGCCGTGCTCGAGCTGGCGCGCGAACAGCTCGGGCGCCATCGTGGTCTTGCCGTGCGGCGCGAGCGCGATCCCGTGCCCGCCGCACCACGCGGCCATGGTGGCGAGGTTGTGCTCCAGCGCCGCGGCGTCGAGCACCACGAACGGGCCGAAGAAGCCGTCGGCGAACAGGTTCGCGCGCCGGGCCGCGGCCTCGTCGAGGGTGAGCCCGGCCAGCGCGGGCGCGATCGCGCGGAAGCGCCAGTCGATCTTCTCGTCCCGGCCGGCGCGGACGGCGGCGATCAGGGCGGCGTGCTCGGAGCTGTTCATCGATTCAGACCTCGTGGACCGAATATGGTTGCGTATAGTGCAACGGGCGTTGCGCAAAATGCGAGACATAGGTGTAGCATCCGGTTCGCCACAGGTCAACGGGGTGACGGAACAGGGAGAAAGTCAGTGACCAGCCCGCCCGAGGTGCTCTGCATCGGCGAGTCGATGGCCCTGTTCGTGCCGGCCGAACCCGGCCCACCCGAACAGGTGCGCAGCTGGCTGCGCACTTTCGGCGGCGCCGAGTCGAATGTCGCGTGCCACCTGCCCGCGCTCGGTGTTCCGAGCGCGTGGGTGAGCGCGGTCGGCGACGACCCGTTCGGCCGCGCGCTGGTGCGGGAGATCGCTTCGGCCGGCGTCGACGTGGGCGGTGTCGAGATCGATCCGGTGCGTCCGACGGGCCTGTACGTCAAGGAAAGCGGCGCCCAGGGAAGCCCGGTGCGTTATTACCGCACCGGTTCGGCCGCCTCGGCGCTCGGACCGGACCTCGTGAGCCGGCTGCACCTCGACGGCGTGCGCGTGCTGCACCTGTCCGGGATCACGCCCGCGTTGTCGGCCAGTTGCCTCGCGCTCGTGCGCGCGGTGCTGGAGGCCCCGCGCGGCGAGCGGCTCGTGTCGTTCGACGTCAACCACCGGCCCGCGCTGGGGCAGGACGTCTCCGTGCTCGGGGAGCTGGCCGGACGCGCCGACCTCGTGCTCACCGGCGACGACGAGGCCGAACGAGTGTGGGGGACCGGTGACCCCGCACGGCTGCGGAAGCTGCTGCCCGGGCCACGCACCCTCGTGGTGAAGCACGGCGAACGCGGCGCGACGCTCGTCGAAGGCGAGGCGGCGCCGGTGTTCGAACCCGCGCTGCGCGTGGACGTGGTCGAGCCGGTCGGTGCGGGCGACGCGTTCGCGGCCGGGTTCCTCGCCGCCACCCTGCGCGGCGCCGACCCGTCGACCCGGCTGCGCCGCGGGCACCTGCAGGCCGCCGCGACCCTGCTGACCCACGACGACGTCGGCGTGCCCCTGCCCGCCCCCGTGGTGGATACGCTGCTGCGCGCGGACGCCGAAGAGTGGAGCGCGGCCCGCCTGACGGGAGAGGGCGTGGTGGTGAGGTGAGCCAGAGCCTGGACCGGGCGCTGACTGTGCTGGCCGGGCTCGCCCGCGGCGCGAAGACGCTGGACGAGCTCGCCGAGGAGATCGGCGTGCACAAGACGACCGTGCTGCGGCTGTTGCGCACACTCGAGTCGCACCACTTCGTGCGCCGCGAGGGAACCCGCCACTACCGCCTCGGCAGCGCGCTGTTCGACCTCGCGAACCAGGCGCTGGAAGACTACGACGTGCGCCGCAGCTCTCACGACTCGCTCGCGGCGCTCAACATCCGCACCGGGCACACCGTGCACCTCGCGTCCTACGAAGACGGCGAAGTCGTCTACATCGACAAGTTCGAGGGCCACCACTCCGTGAGGATGTACTCGCGCATCGGCAAACGCGCGCCCCTGCACTGCACCGCCGTCGGCAAGGTTCTCGTGGCCGCGATGCCGGGGGCGCGGCGCGAGGAGATCGCGCGATCGCTGGACTACGTGGTGCTCACGCCGAACACGATCACCTCACCCGAGGCGTACCTGGCGGAACTGGAGAAGGTCGCCGAACGCGGTTACGCCGTGGACAACGCCGAGCACGAGGACTTCATCCACTGCATCGCGGCCCCCGTGCGCGGTGCGGCCGGCGAGGTGCTGGCCGCGGCGTCGATGTCGGTGCCGAAGGTGCTGCTGGACTACGACGGCCTGCTCGCGCTCGTGCCCGAGCTGAGGGCCGCCACCGACGAGGCTTCCGTCCACAGTGGATGGACGGGGAACGGAAAGGGGTAATGATGGGCAAGACGGCGATCACGACCGAGAACGCGCCGAAGCCGCCGGCGAAGTTCTCGCAGGCCGTCCGCAAGGGCAACATCCTGCAGGTCGCGGGCACGGTCGCGTTCGACCCCACGACCGGCGCGGTCGTCGGCGACGACATCGCGACGCAGACGCGGCAGGTGTTCAAGAACATCGAGGCCCTGCTCACCGAGGCCGGTTCGGGCTGGGCCGACGCGGTGATGGTGCGCGTGTACCTCACCGACACGAGCCACTTCGCGCCGTTCAACGAGGTCTACAACGAGCTGATCGGCGACGGCCCGCACTCGGCCCGCACCACGGTCTACGTCGGCCTGCCCGCCGGTCTCCTCGTGGAGATCGACGTGCTCTGCGTGCTCGACTGAGTTCGGTGCACTGAGTTTCGCCGGGTTCGCCTGGGCTCGCCGGGGTGGCGGGCCCAGGCTCCCGGGTCAGCCCAGCACGCTCGTGTAGGCGTTGATCGCCGGCTGGCCGCCGAGGTGCGCGTAGAGCACGTTCGACTCGCGGGGGATCTCGCCGGTGCGGACGAGATCGATGAGCCCGGCCATGGACTTCCCCTCGTACACGGGGTCGGTGATCATGCCCTCGAGTCGCGCCGCCGTGCGGATCGCGTCCAGTGTGGACTCGTCGGGGATGCCGTAGACGCCGGCGTGGTAGCGCTCGTCGAGGAGCACGTCGCCGATGCCGGGTGCGCCGATGAGCTCCGCGGTGTTCTTGGCGATGCGGGTGATCTGGTCGCGCGTCTCGGCGGGCTTGGCCGACGCGTCGATCCCGAGGATCCGGCGGGGCCGTCCGCTCAGCGCGGCGCCCGCCACCATCCCGGCCTGAGTGCTGCCGGTGACCGAGCAGACCACCACGGTGTCGAAGAAGACGCCGAGCTCGCGCTCCTGTTCTTCCAGCTCCGCGACCCAACCCGCGAAGCCGAGCCCGCCCAGCGGGTGGTCGGACGCGCCGGCCGGGATGGCGTACGGCTTCCCGCCGCCGTCCTGGACCTCCGCGAGGACCTGCTCCCAGCTTTCCTTGAAGCCGATGCCGAAGCCGGCCTCGACGAGCCGCACGTCGGCGCCCAGGATCCGCGACAGCTGGATGTTGCCGACCTTGTCGTGCAGCGGGTCGTGCCAGTCGACCCAGCTTTCCTGCACCAGCACGGCTTTCAGGCCCGCGCGGGCCGCGGCCGCGGCGACCTGACGGGTGTGGTTGGACTGCACGCCGCCGATGGAGACGAGCGTGTCGGCGCCCTGGGCGAGCGCGTCGGCCACGAGGTACTCGAGCTTGCGGGTCTTGTTGCCGCCGTAGGCGAGACCGGAGTTGAGGTCTTCGCGTTTGGCCCACACGGCCGCACCGCCGAGGTGCTCGGTAAGGCGGTCGAGCCGGTGGATCGGCGACGGGCCGATCATCAGCGGGAAACGCGGGAAGTCGGCGAGGCTCACGGGATCTCCAGGGTTTCGGCGGTTTCCAGGGTGGCTTCGAGGTCGGACCAGATGGTCGAGGTGACGGCGGCGGCGGTTTCGGCGTCACTGGCTTCGATCGCGTCGACGAGTTCGGTGTGCCGCCGGATCGAGCGGTGCGCGGGAAGAGAGCTGAAGCGCGCGTACTCGAGCCGGCGCAGCAGCGGGGTGTAGCGCTCGAGCGTCGCGGCGACGGCGCGGTTGCCGCACGCGCGTACCGGCACGTCGTGCAGTTCGTCGTCGGCGGCGATCGCCGCGGCGACGTCACCCGAATCGACTGCGGCGGCGAAGCGCTCGTTGGCCGCGCGCATCGCGGCGACCTGCTCGATGCCGAGCCGGGGGAGGGCCTGGCGGATGGCGAACTCGTGCAGCGCGCGGACGAGCTGAACGGCGTCGCGCACCTCGTCGCCCGAGATCGCGGCCACGCGCGTGTAGCTCTGCGGCTTGGACTCGACGAGCCCGTCGCCGGCCAGGCGCAGCAAGGCCTGGCGCACGGGAGCGCGCGACAGGCCGAGCTCTTCGGCCAGGTCGGCGTCGCGCAGCGGGGTGCCGGGCGCGAGGCTGCCGTCGATGATGGCCTGGCGGATGCGGTCGTAAGCCTCGTCGCGCAGCAGCGGCCGGGTGACTTTGGGAAGCGGACTCACATCTAACATGTTAGATGTCTTTCGAGCTGTTCGACAAGGCCTTCGGGACTCTGGGACGACGAAGGCCCGTCCGCGGGGTGGCGGACGGGCCTCGGAAGCGACGGTCAGTAGACCGGGCCGGTGTACTTCTCGCCCGGGCCTTGGCCCGGCGCGTCGGGGACGGCGGAAGCTTCGCGGAACGCCTTCTGCAACGACTGCAACCCGTCGCGAAGCGGGCCGGCGTGCAGGCCCAGGTACTCTACGGACGACGTGACGAGCCCGGCCAGTGCCGTGATGAGCCGGCGCGCCTCGTCGAGGTCGCGGTGGGGCGAGGTGTCCGGGTCGGCGTCGGCCAGGCCCAGGCGTTCGGCGGCGGCCGACATCAGCATCACGGCCGCGCGGCTGATCACCTCGACGCTCGGGATGTCCTCCAGGTCGCGGACGTCCGGGGAATAGGCGGGCTGCTGGGGGGAATACGGGGGCTGCGGCGAAGGTTGTTCTGACACGTCTGGTACCCTTCCACGAGCGACCAGCCCCTGAGGAATCGGGGGCGGCAAGTGGAGCCCCGCTCCCACCCGCGTCACCGCCTCAGGTGTCCGGGTCCGGTCTCGCCGAAGTGGTGGATGTCGGTACATCTGTCATTTCGGCGAAGCGTTCGATCCTTCGTGATCGGGCGCGATCGGAGACAGAGCGGGCCCCGTGAACCGGCACGATGCCGGAGACGGGGCCTGAGTCATGTGGGCACCAGGTCGAGAAGAGAAGTAGTCACTCGGACCAAGGAGGCCCCATCAGCTCCGAGACACGCATCAACGAACGTATCCGGGTGCCGGAAGTCCGGCTCGTCGGACCCAACGGCGAGCAGGTCGGCATCGTCCGGATCGAAGATGCGCTGCGGCTGGCACAGGAGAACGATCTCGACCTCGTCGAGGTCGCGCCTCAGGCCCGCCCGCCCGTATGCAAGCTCATGGACTTCGGCAAGTTCAAGTACGAGAGCGCGCAGAAGGCCCGCGAGTCCCGCCGCAACCAGCAGTTGACCGTCATCAAGGAACAGAAGCTGCGTCCGAAGATCGACCAGCACGACTACGAGACCAAGAAGGGTCACGTGTCGCGGTTCCTGGCGGCAGGCAACAAGGTCAAGGTCACGATCATGTTCCGCGGCCGCGAGCAGTCCCGGCCGGAGCTCGGTTTCCGGCTGCTGCAGAAGCTGGCCGACGACGTGACCGAGCTGGGCTTCGTCGAATCGTCGCCCAAGCAGGACGGTCGCAACATGATCATGGTGCTGGCCCCGCACAAGAACGTGAAGCCCAAGGCCGTCAAGGCCGAGGCCGAGGTGCCCGAGGCGTAACGCCTCCCGCAGCGCCGACCAGCACAGTCAGCGGCACACCGGGGGACCGGTGTGCCGCCGCACGGAAGAGGACAGAACAACCATGCCGAAGATGAAGACGCACAGCGGTACGTCCAAGCGGATCCGCGTGACGGGCACGGGCAAGCTGCGCCGCCAGAAGGCCGGCCGCCGGCACCTGATGGAGAAGAAGTCCAACCGCCTCACCCGCCGTCTCGAGGGCACCACGGAGCTCTCCAAGACCGAGGCCGGCCGGGTCAAGCGCCTGCTCGGGATCTGACTCTCCCCGTACTCGCACCACATCACTCCGGGGTCTCCGCGCCCCCTGAAACCGACAGGATGGACCAGTGGCACGCGTCAAGCGGGCGGTCAACGCCCAGAAGAAGCGTCGCGCAACTCTCGAACTGGCCAGCGGCTACCGCGGCCAGCGTTCGCGGCTGTACCGCAAGGCCAAGGAGCAGACGCTTCACTCGCTCAACTACGCCTACCGCGACCGCCGTGCGCGCAAGGGTGACTTCCGCCAGCTGTGGATCACCCGTATCAACGCGGCCGCTCGGGCCAACGGCGTGACCTACAACCGGTTCATCCAGGGCCTCAAGGTCGCCGGTGTCGAGGTCGACCGCAAGATCCTCGCGGACCTCGCGGTCAACGACGCCGCCGCCTTCACGGCGCTCGCCGAGCTCGCCAAGGCGAACGTCAACACCGGCGAAGCGAAGTCGGCCTGACCGGCAGTTTTCCGCGACCCGGGGCGGTCACGTTCACCGAACGGACCCCCCGGGTCGTTGCTGCGCGCAAACTGACGCGCCGCGCGGAACGCGAAAAGACCGGCCGCTTCCTGGCCGAGGGCGTCAACGCCGTCGAGGCCGCTTTGGCCCACGGCACCGTTTTCGAGCTGTTCGCCACGGAACGCGCGGCTTCCGCGCACCCCGAGTTGATGGCCGCCGCTTCCTCGGCGGGTGTGGCCGTTTCGCTCATCACCGACCGCGCCGCCGACGGCCTGTCGGAAACCGTGACCCCGCAAGGCCTCGTGGCCGTGTGCGCCCTGGTCGACCGTCCACTCTCGACGGTGCTGACCGGCGCTCGCCTGGTGGTCGTCCTGGTGGACGTCGCCGAACCCGGCAACGCCGGCACCGTGATCCGCGTCGCCGACGCCGCGGGCGCCGACGCCGTGATCCTCGCGGGCGACACCGTCGACCCCCACAACGGCAAGAGCGTCCGCGCCGCCGCCGGCAGCACCTTCCACGTCCCGCTGGCCCGCGAGCGCGACATCCCGTCGGTGTTCACGTCGCTGAGCGCCGCCGGCCTGCGCACCCTGGCCGCCCACGGCTACGCGGACACTTCGCTCGACGAGATCACGTTCGGTGACCCGGTCGCGTGGATCTTCGGCAACGAGGCGCACGGCCTGTCCCAGGCCGTCCTGTCGGCGGCCGACGCCGCCGTCCGCATCCCGTTGTACGGCAAAGCCGAAAGCCTCAACCTGGCCACGGCGGCCGCTGTCTGCGTGTACACGGCCGCGATGGCCGCGCACCGCTGACCGGCGCCGTCGCGCGCGGCCGATCACGGCCGGTGCGGGGGCGGGCTCCTTAGCGGAGGGTGAGCGGCCGGGGCCGGTGGCCGATCCCCTAGACTGGGCTGCCCGATGTGCACGTGCGGCTTCCTGCCCGTGCGCTGCCGCTCAACCCGTCCCAGCGGACGCCGAGGAGTCATGTCCGGAGCCACAGACAAGCCGGTCGACGTGCTCGCACCGGAAACCCTGCGTGCGGCGATCAAGGCGGCCGAAGAGGCCTTCGCGGGTGCCACCGACCTGGAGGCGCTCGCCGCCGTCAAGCCGGCGCACCTCGGGGACCAGGCACCGCTGCTGCTCGCGCGCCGGGCCATCGGCGCGCTGTCCAAGCAGGAGAAGGCCGACGCCGGCAAGCGGGTCAACGAGGCCCGCCAGGCCACCCAGGCCGCGTTCGACGAGCGCCGCGCGGTGCTGCAGGCCGAGCGGGACGAGCACGTGCTGCGCGAAGAGGCCGTCGACGTCACGCTGCCGTGGGACCAGATCCCGCGCGGCGCCCGGCACCCGATCAGCACCGTGTCCGAGCGCGTGGCCGACGCGTTCATCGCGATGGGCTACGAGGTCGCCGAAGGCCCCGAGCTCGAGGCTGAGTGGTTCAACTTCGACGCGCTGAACTTCGGCAAGGACCACCCCGCGCGTCAGCTGCAGGACACGTTCTACGTGGGCGAAGAGGACTCCGGCCTGGTGCTGCGCACGCACACCTCGCCGGTGCAGGCCCGCAGCCTCCTGCACCGCGACCTGCCGGTCTACGTCGTGTGCCCGGGCCGCACCTACCGCACCGACGAGCTGGACTCCACGCACACGCCGGTGTTCACGCAGGTCGAGGGCCTGGCCGTGGACAAGGGCATCACCATGGCCCACCTCAAGGGCACGCTCGACGCGTTCGCGCGCGCGATGTTCGGCGAGAGCTCCAAGACGCGGCTGCGCCCGCACTTCTTCCCCTTCACCGAGCCGTCCGCCGAGGTGGACGTGTGGTTCGAGGAGAAGAAGGGCGGCCCCGGCTGGGTCGAGTGGGGCGGCTGCGGCATGGTCAACCCCAACGTGCTGCGCGCGTGCGGCGTCGATCCCGAGGTGTACTCGGGCTTCGCGTTCGGCATGGGCATCGAGCGGACCCTGCAGTTCCGCAACGGCATCCCGGACATGCGCGACATGGTCGAAGGCGACGTCCGGTTCACCCTTCCCTTCGGAACGGAGGCGTAGTGCGAGTCCCGGTGAGCTGGCTGACCGAGCACCTCGACGTGGGTGACGAGGTCACGCCCCAGGACCTGGCCGACGCCTTCGTTCGGATCGGGATCGAGGTCGACGAGCTGAGCGAGCTCGGCCCCGTGACCGGCCCGCTCGTGGTCGGGCGCGTCGCCGAAATCGAGGAGCTGACGGGCTTCAAGAAGCCGGTGCGGTTCTGCCGCGTCGAGGTCGGCGAGGAGCCGGAGTCCGAAGAGGACACCGCCGCGTCCGATGAGGACGATGACGAGGACGACGAAGGCCCCATCGAGAACGAGGGCCCCCACGGCATCAAGACCCGCGGCATCGTCTGCGGCGCCAGCAACTTCGCCGAGGGCGACCTCGTCGTGGTCGCGCTGCCGGGCGTCGTGCTGCCGGGCGACTTCGAGATCGCCGCGCGCAAGACGTACGGCAAGGTCAGCGACGGCATGATCTGCTCCGCCAAGGAGCTGGGCCTCGGCGAAGACCACAGCGGCATCCTCGTGCTGCCGCCGGGCACCGCGAGCCCTGGCGACGACGCCAAGGAGCTGCTGGGTCTGTCCGACACCGTCATCGAGGTCACGCCGACCCCGGACCGCGGCTACGCGCTGTCGATCCGCGGCCTCGCGCGCGAGCTGTCCAACGCGCTCGACGTGCCCTTCGGCGACCCCGCGAACATCGACATCCCCGAGGCCGAGGGCGACGCGTGGCCGGTGCGGGTCGAGGACCCCGAAGGCTGCCCGCGGTTCGTGCTGCGCCGCGTGAAGGGCCTCGACGCGACGGCGCCGTCGCCCTGGTGGATGCGCCGCCGGCTGATGCTCGCCGGGATCCGGTCGATCTCGCTGGCCGTCGACGTCACCAACTACGTGATGCTCGAACTCGGGCACCCGCTCCACGCGTTCGCGACCACCGCCATCCAGGGCGACCTGGTGGTGCGGCGCGCGAAGGCGGGGGAGAAGCTGACCACTTTGGACGACGTCGTGCGCACGCTCGACGCCGACGACATCGTGATCGCCGACGACTCCGGCGTGATCTCGCTCGCGGGCACCATGGGTGGCGCCGGCACGGAGATCACCCCGGAGAGCACCGACGTGCTCCTCGAGGCGGCGCATTGGAACCCCGCGTCGATCAGCCGCACGGCGCGGCGCCACAAGCTGTTCTCCGAGGCGGCCAAGCGCTTCGAGCGCTTCACCGACCCGGGCCTGTGCGCGGTCGCGGTCGAGCTGGCTGCCAGGCTGCTGCGCCAGTACGGCGAGGGCGCCATCCAGCCCGGCCGCACCGACGAGGGCGGCGTCGCGCCGCTGGCGCCGGTCACCATGCCGATCAACCTGCCCGACCAGGTGGCGGGCGTGCGCTACGAGCGCGGCGTCACCGTTCGGCGGCTCACCCAGATCGGCTGCAAGGTCCAGGTGAGCATCAGCGACGCGGGCATCTCGTCGGTCACCGCGACCCCGCCGAGCTGGCGCGCCGACCTCGTGCAGCCCGCCGACCTCGTCGAGGAGGTGCTGCGGCTCGAGGGCTACGAGAGCATCCCGTCGGTTCTGCCTGCGGCGCCCGCGGGCCGTGGCCTCACCGAAGAGCAGAAGCGCCGCCGCGGTGTCGCCCGTGCTCTGGCCGAGGCGGGTTACGTCGAGGTCCTGCCCTTCCCGTTCGTGGGCGACTCGGTGTGGGACTCCTTCGGCCTGCCCGAGGACGACGTGCGCCGCAAGACCGTCCGCGTGCGCAACCCGCTCGAAGCCGACCACGACCGCATGTCGACGACGCTCCTGCCCGGCCTGCTCGACACGCTGCAGCGCAACGTGTCCCGCGGCATGAAGGACGTGTCGCTCTTCCACATCGGCCAGGTCGTGCTGCCGAAGCCGCACCAGCTGAAGGTGCCGGACCTCGGCGTCGAGCACCGGCCGAGCGACGAAGAGCTTGCCGTGCTGGAAGCCGCCGTGCCCGCCCAGCCGGTGCACGTCGCCGTCGTGCTCACCGGCCTGCGCCGCCGCGCCGGTTGGTGGGGCAAGGGCGAGCCGGCCGGCTGGGCCGACGCCGTCGAGGCCGCCCGCCTCGTGGCCGAGGCCTCCGGCGTGGAGCTCACGGTGCAGGCGGCCGACCTCCCACCGTGGCACCCGGGCCGCTGCGCCCAGCTGCGCGTGGGCGACTGGCCGGTGGGCCACGCCGGCGAGCTGCACCCCAAGGTCGTCGAGGCCCTGGGCCTGCCGCCGCGCACGGTCGCCATGGAGCTCGACCTCGACGCCATCCCGCTGCCGGACTCCCGCCCGGCACCGAGCGTCTCGGCCTACCCGCCGGTGCTGCTCGACGTCGCCCTGGTCGCCGGCTCCGACGTCCCGTCCGCCGACCTCGCCGAGGTCCTGCGCGCGGGCGCCGGCGAACTCCTCGAAGACATCGCGCTCTTCGACGTCTACACCGGCACCCAAATCGGCGAAGGCAAGCAGTCCCTGGCCTACAAGCTCCGCTTCCGGGCCCCGGACCGCACCCTGACGGTCGACGAAGCCACCAAGGCCCGCGACGCCGCCGTCGCCGCCGCCGGCGACCGCTTCGGAGCGACGCTGCGGGCTTGAACGCCGCAGCACCACCTGACCGATCTCGGTCCAGTGGGCCGGAAACACCGCCTCGCCGCGGAGTTTCCGGCCCACTGCCGTTTCTCCGCTGTCGGCTCTCCACCCGGTGCCCGCCCCGGGCGCTGGGTGCTGGTGCCTGCCCCGGCGCCGGTCTCGGGCGCCTGCCGCGGGTGCTCGCCGCGAGCGGCCGACCCGGATGCTGCGAGTGCCCGTCCCTGGACCTGCCTCAGGCGGCCACCCAGTTACCGGCCTCGGGTGTCCGCCCCGGGTAGCTGCTCCGGGCGTCCGCCGCGAGTGGCGACCCGACTGTGCCCCGGTGCCTGCGCTGAGTACCCGTCTCAGCGGCCCAGTTCGCGGCTGTCCTCTCGGCCTCCGTCAAGGGATCGCCCGCGTCATCCAGGCCTTGCGCTCCGCTCGGCGACACACGACTGCTGCTGCGCGTCCTACCTCCGAGCTCACCCGGTTGCGGGTCCGGCAGCCCACTCGCCGTACCGTCATCGGCTGCTGATGCCGCACCTGGCGGCTCCTGCTCGCTCCGTGCCTGGTCGCTCCCTTCGTCCGGTCGTGGATCTCTGTCAGGTCAGGTTCTTCACAGCCTCCCGTGTGGACAGTGGTGACAGCCCCGGGTGGTCGCGCACAAAGGAGCGAACCCAGTCCGGATCCGTTTTCGCGTGGTCGCGCAACGCCCAGCCGATGCCCTTCCTCAGAAAGAAATCCGGATCAGCGCTGTTGGCTTCGATCGCCGTCGTCAAGAGGGTGCGGTCGACGTCCGTCTTCGCCGACACCTGGCAGATGACCGAGGTGCGGCGCCGCCAGCGGTCGGGGTCGGTGGACCAGCGCAGCAGCACCGGCGTGACTTCCGCGCGGTACTCCCGCAGGATCGGCCCGACGCGGCGGATCGCGACCTCGTCGACGAAGTCCCACCACGCACCGTCCACGATGAGCTCCTCGTAGAGGCCGAGCAGGTCCGGGTCCTGCCACCGCCGGTACGCGCGGTGACCCGACAGGTCGATCGCCGCGTAGCGCTCCTCGCGGAATTCCGCGTCGCGCCACAGGACCAGCACGGTCGTTGAAAAACTCACCCGATCGGGCAGAACGTGAGCGGCGAGGACCTCCTTCATGAGCGCGGCGCGCCCCGGTTTGGCCACCCCGCGATACGGCATCACCGACTTCATGTAAGCCTGCATGGCGGGCGCTTTCCCCGGGTCCGCTCGGGCGGCGAGTCCGGTTCGGACAGCCGAGATCAACGCCTTGTCCACACCCATCCGCGGTCACCTCCACCGCGCCGGCCACCGGCGGGCGACGGCTGGCGCAACTCGTGTCGTGCGAGGAGATTGTTCCGGGTTGTCGGTAGTTTCGACCAATTCGGGTAACCCGCGAGCGAAGAGGGCCACCGTGAAGAAAATCCTTGCTGTCCTGGCCGCCGCGGGTGTCGCGGTCGGGACGATGGCCGCCGCGCCGGCGGCCACAGCTGTGCCGGGGTCGGCGAAGCCGGGCTACACCCCGCCGTCGATCAGCTGGGGGCCGTGCCAGACCACGAGCCTGAAGAACGCCGGTGCCGAGTGCGGATTCCTCGTGGTCCCGATGGACTACGCGACGCCCTCCGGCACCAAGGTGCAGGTCGCCGTGTCGCGGATCAAGCACAAGTCCGCGCAGTACCAGGGCGTGATGCTGGTCAACCCCGGTGGCCCCGGCGGTTCCGGGCTCGGGCTCTCGGTGCTCGGTCAGTACGTACCGCACGGCGCAGGCGAGACCTACGACTGGATCGGCTTCGACCCGCGCGGCGTCGGCTCCAGCAAGCCGGCCGTGACGTGCGACGGCGGCTACTTCTCCTACGACCGCCCGCCGTACGTGCCTTCGACGCCGCAGCTCGAGCACACCTGGCTCGCCAAGGCCAAGGGCTACGCGAAGGCGTGTGCGAAGAACGGCGCGATCCTCGACCACATCAAGACCACCGACGTCGCGCAGGACATGGACAGCCTCCGCGTGGCGCTGGGGGAGAAGCAGATCAACTACTACGGCTTCTCCTACGGCACTTACCTCGGCCAGGTCTACAGCACGCTGTACCCGAAGAACGTGCGCCGCATGGTGCTCGACGGCAACGTCGACCCGGGCAAGGTCTGGTACGAGGCCAACCTGGACCAGGACGTGGCCTTCGACCGCAACATCAAGATCTACTTCGGCTGGCTCGCGAAGTACGACAGCGTCTACCACCTCGGCAAGACCGAGGCGACGGTGGAGAAGCTCTGGTACGACCAGCAGAAGAAGCTCGACCGCTCCGCCGCCGGCGGCGTGATCGGCGGCGACGAGTGGACCGACGTCTTCCTGCAGGCCGGCTACTACGTGTTCGGCTGGGAGGACCTGGCCAAGGCGTTCGACGGCTGGGTGCACCGCGGCGACTGGCAGACGCTCAAGAACCTCTACGACGGCTCCAACCCGCCCGGTGACGACAACGGGTACGCCGTGTACAGCGCCGTCCAGTGCACCGACGTGCAGTGGCCGGTCGGCTGGAACCGCTGGCGCCTCGACAACTGGACGACCTACTTCCGCGCTCCGTTCGAGACTTGGGGCAACGCGTGGTTCAACGCGCCTTGCCGCGACTGGCCCGCCAAGGCCGGCAAGCCGGTGAAGGTCGACGGCGGCAAGGTCGGCGGGGTGCTGCTCATCAGCGAGGAGCTCGACGCGGCGACGCCGTACGCGGGCAGCCTCGCCGTGCGCAAGCTGTTCCCGAAGTCGAGCCTGATCAGCGCCCCCGGCGGCACCACGCACGCCGGCTCGCTGTCCGGTGTCGCCTGCGTGGACGACAAGGTCGCCGACTACCTCGCGACCGGCGCGCTGCCGAAGCGCACCTCGGGCAACCACTCCGACGCGCACTGCGACCCGGTGCCACCGCCGGTCCCGGCGGCGGACGCGCAGCAGAAGAGCGAGGCACCAGCTCCGGCCCAGGCCAAAACGGGCGCGCTGTCGCACTTCTGATCCTTTCCTCCCGGTGCCCCGGTCCGGTCCGCCGGACCGGGGCACCCTCTGTCTGTGCTCCGGTACTGATCCGTGCCCCTTCACCGATCCCCCTCGCTCGCTGTTCGTGATCGCTTGAGGACGCTACGACAGGGGTCCGACAATTTCGGAGCGCAGCGACCCGGGCACGGGCCGTGAGCGGATTCTGTCGGGGGTGGGCGCTACCTTCGCCGCCATGACGATCATCGAAGAGCATCGGACCGAGGTCCGGGCCGGAAACGTCCAGTATCAGATCGTCGTCGTCGCCCGCCCGGGCGAGACGGCCGAGCAGCGCCGCGTCACGGTCACCGTGGGCGGCGAAGGGCCCGACGGAGAGTCCGTCGTGCACGGCAGGCTCGACCTCGACACCACCGTGGTCCCCGCGGTGGCCGATCTCCTGGCCGGCAGCCTCCACGCGTTCGCGGGCGGGCCGCGCCGAAGATCGGGCGAACGGCCCGCGCAGCAAGGGAAACCGTGGAGCGCCGAGCTCGACGCGGAGCTGGAGTCCGCGTGGCTCGCGGGCGACACGGTCGCCGAGCTGGCCCGCCGGTTCGAGCGCACGGCGGGTGGTATCCGCTCGCGCCTGCCGCGCGTCGGCTGCGATCCGGAACGGCCGGGGCACCACCTGCCCGCGCCGCCGAGCCTGCGCGAGTCCGCCGAGGGGGAGGAATGAGCAGCCGTGCCCGCGGCCCTCGTGGCCGCGGGCACGGCCCCGGCGAGTCCACTCGATCGGGTGAAGCGCGAACAGTCCGGTCGCCGCGATGCCGGGAGCTGCGACAACGGTCCGGACGACCGGGGTGGACGGCCTGGCTCCGGCTCGGCATGGCAGGAAACACACTTGGCCCAGCGGAATCCTGTTTGTTTGAAATTGCATGGTCGTGCATAATCATGCGTATGACGGTGAAGATCGCGGTGGCCGGCGCGAGCGGCTACGCGGGCGGTGAACTGTTGCGCCTGTTGCTGACCCATCCGGAAGTCGAGATCGGTGCGCTGACGGCGGCGAGCAGCGCGGGGACGCTGCTGGGCACGCACCAGCCGCACCTCGCGCCCCTGGCCGGGCGCGTGCTGGCCGAGACGACAGCGGAGACGCTGGCCGGCCACGACGTCGTGTTCCTCGCGTTGCCCCACGGCCACTCGGCCGAGGTCGCGGCGCAGCTCGGACCCGACGTGCTCGTGGTCGACCTCGCCGCCGACCATCGGCTGGCCGACCCGGCCGACTGGCAGCGCTGGTACGGCGGCGAGCACGCCGGGCAGTGGCCCTACGGCCTGCCCGAGCTGCCCCGCGCGCGCGAGAAGCTCGTGGGTACCAAGCGCGTCGCCGTCCCCGGCTGCTTCCCGACCGGCGGCTCGCTCGCCCTCGCCCCGGCGCTGGCCGCGGGCCTGGTCGAGCCCGACGTCACGGTCGTGGCGGTCACCGGCACGTCCGGCGCGGGCAAGAGCCTCAAGCCGAACCTGCTCGGGTCCGAGGTCATGGGATCCGCCAGCGCGTACGGCGTGGCGGGCAAGCACCGGCACACCCCCGAATTCGCCCAGAACCTCTCCGGTGTGGCGGGAAAGCCGGTGACCGTGTCCTTCACGCCCGTGCTCGCCCCGATGCCACGCGGCATCCTCACCACCGCGACGGCGCCGCTGATCGGCGACATCGACGAGAACACCGTGCGCGAGGTGTACGAGAAGGCCTACGACGCCGAACCGTTCGTGCAGCTGCTGCCCGCGGGTATGTGGCCGGCGACGGCTTCGACGCTCGGGTCGAACAACGTCCAGCTCCAGGTGGGCGTGGACGCCGACGCGGGCAGGCTCGTCGTGATCTGCTCGATCGACAACCTCACCAAGGGCACCGCGGGCGGTGCCGTCCAGTCGATG
Source organism: Amycolatopsis sp. NPDC005232 (assembly GCF_040607795.1). NCBI lineage: Bacteria > Bacillati > Actinomycetota > Actinomycetes > Pseudonocardiales > Pseudonocardiaceae > Amycolatopsis > Amycolatopsis sp. NPDC005232. Next base: position 78,605 of record NZ_JBEXHL010000039.1, read on the forward strand.
AACCTGGCGCTCGGATTCCCCGAGACCACCGGACTTTCCACCGTGGGAGTGGCACCGTGACCGTCACCGGCCCGAAGGGCTTCCGCGCCGCCGGCGTCGCCGCAGGCATCAAGGCCTCCGGCGCGCTCGACCTCACGCTCGTCGTGAACGACGGCCCGCTCGACGTCGCCGCGGGCGTGTTCACGCGCAACGTGATCAAGGCCGCGCCCGTGCTGTGGTCGCAGGAAGTCCTGAAGCAGCAGAAGCTCAAGGCAGTCGTGCTCAACTCGGGCGGCGCCAACGCAGCGACCGGCCCGGGCGGGTTCCAGGACACGCACGCGACCGCGGAGAAGGTCGCCGAGGTCCTCGACCTCGGCGCGATCGAGGTAGCGGTGTGCTCCACCGGCCTTATCGGCGAGCGGCTCCCCATGGCCGCGGTGCTGTCCGGTGTGGACAGTGCCGTGAAGGCGCTCGACGCGAGCGCCGAGGCGAGCCTGAACGCGGCGTCCGGCGTGATGACCACCGACACCAAGCCGAAGCAAGCGTTTGCGAAGCACGACGCCGGCTGGAGCGTCGGCGGCTTCGCCAAGGGTGCCGGCATGCTGGCGCCGAACCTGGCCACGATGCTGTCTGTCCTCACCACGGATGCCGTGGCGGACAAGGAAGTTCTCGACCGCGCGTTGCGCGCCGCCACCCGCGTCACCTACGACCGGCTCGACGTCGACGGCGGCACGTCCACCAACGACACAGTACTGGCGCTCGCGTCCGGCGCGAGCGGGGTCGAGCCGACGGAGGCCGAGCTCACCGAGCAGCTCACCGCCGTCGCCCACGACCTCGTGCTGCAACTGCGCGCCGACTCCGAAGGCGCGACCAAGGACGTCGATGTCACGGTGCGCGGCGCCGCGTCCGAGGACGACGCCGTGGTGGTCGCCCGCACGATCGCCGAGGACAACCTCGTGAAGACGGCGCTGTTCGGCTCCGACCCCAACTGGGGCCGCATCGCCATGGCGCTCGGCCGCGCGCCCGCGCGCATCGACCCCGAGACGGTGTCGATCACGATCAACGGCGTCACGCTGTTCGCGTCCGGCACCACCGCCGCGGACCGCTCGGCCGCCGACTTGTCGGGGCGCGCCATCGAGATCGTCGTCGATCTGGGCGTCGGCTCGGCCGAGGCCACGATCTACACCACCGATCTGTCCCACGGCTACGTCGAAGAGAACAGCGCCTACTCCTCATGACCGGCACGGAGGACCTGATTTCCGCGGACGACAGGCTCGAGACGGCGGCCGAGAAGGCCGGGGTGCTCATCGAGGCGCTGCCGTGGCTGCAGCGGTTCCACGGCGCCACCGTGGTGGTGAAGTACGGCGGCAACGCCATGATCGACGACACCCTCAAGGCGGCCTTCGCGCAGGACATGGTGTTCCTGCGCCTCGCCGGCCTGCGCCCCGTGGTCGTGCACGGCGGGGGACCGCAGATCACCGCAATGCTCACCCGGCTCGGCGTCGAGGGCGAGTTCAAGGGCGGTCTGCGCGTGACGACGCCCGAGACGATGGACATCGTCCGCATGGTGCTGGTCGGGCAGGTCAGCCGCGAGCTGGTCGGCCTGATCAACGCCCACGGCCCGTACGCCGTCGGCATCTCCGGCGAGGACGCGCGCCTGTTCACCGCCGAGCGCAAACAGGCCACTGTGGACGGTGAACAGGTCGACATCGGCCTCGTCGGCGAGGTCGCCGCGGTGAACCCCGACGCGGTGCTCGACATCGTCAACGCCGGGCGCATCCCCGTGGTGTCCACGGTCGCGCCCGACATCGACGGCGTGGTGCACAACGTCAACGCCGACACCGCCGCGGGCGCGCTGGCCGCGGCGCTGGGCGCGGAGAAGCTCGTGGTGCTCACCGACGTGGAAGGCCTCTACGCCAACTGGCCCGACCGCTCGTCGCTGATCGACCGCATCCAGGTCGACCGCCTGGAGAAGATGCTGCCCGAGCTGGCCAGCGGCATGATCCCGAAAATGGAAGCCTGCGTGCGCGCGGTGCGCGGCGGCGTGCACCGCGCCCACGTGATCGACGGGCGCCTCGCCCACTCCGTGCTGCTGGAGGTCTTCACCTCCCGCGGCGTCGGCACGATGGTTTACCCCGAGCCCACCCTTTACCCGGAAAACACAGGAACGGAGCTCCCGTGACCACCCCGACCTCGAACGAGGCGAGCCGGCAGCACTGGCAGTCGGCCCTGATGGACAACTACGGCACCCCCGGGCTGACGCTTGTCCGCGGCGAGGGCGCGAGGGTGTGGGACGCCGAGGGCACCGAGTACCTCGACCTCGTCGGCGGCATCGCGGTCAACGCGCTCGGCCACGCCCACCCCGAGGTGGTGCGCGCCGTCTCCGAGCAGATCGCGACGTTGGGCCACACGTCGAACCTGTACGTGAACCCGGTCGCGCTGGAGCTCGCCGAGGCGCTGCTCGACGTCGCGGGACTGACCGGCCAGGGCAAGGTCCTGTTCGTGAACTCCGGCGCCGAGGCCAACGAAGCGGCGCTGAAGATCAGCCGTCTGACCGGCCGCACCAAGGTCGTCGCGGCGGAGGGCGCGTTCCACGGCCGCACGATGGGGTCGCTGTCGCTCACCGGCCAGCCGGGCAAGCGCGAACCGTTCGCACCGCTGGTCCCCGGGGTCACGCACGTGTCGTTCGGCGACGTCGAAGCACTGCGCGCGGCCGTCGACACCGACACCGCCGCCGTGTTCCTCGAGCCGTTGCTCGGCGAAGCCGGCGTGATCCCCGCGCCCGACGGCTACCTGCAGGCGGCTCGCGAGATCACCAAGTCGACCGGCACGCTGCTCGTGCTCGACGAGGTGCAGACCGGCATCGGCCGGCTCGGCACCTGGTTCGCCTTCCAGCAGACGGGCATCGTCCCTGACATCATCACGCTCGCGAAGGGTCTCGGCGGCGGGCTGCCGATCGGCGCCGTGATCGGCATCGGCGCGGCGGGCGAGCTGCTGAAGCCGGGCCAGCACGGCACCACGTTCGGCGGCAACCCGGTCTGCTGCGCCGCCGGGCTGGCCGTGCTGCGCACGATCGCGCGCGACAACCTGCTCGACCACGTTTCCTCGCTGGGCAAGGACATCGCGACCGGCGTCGAGGCGCTCGGGCACCCGCTCGTCAGCGGTGTGCGCGGCGCCGGGCTGCTGCTCGGCATCACGCTGCGCGAGCCGGTGTCCGCGGCGGTCGCCAAGGCCGTGCAGGAAGCCGGCTACCTCGTCAACCCCGTCGCACCGGACACCATCCGGCTCGCCCCGCCGCTGGTGCTCGAGGCCGAGCAGGCCCAGGCCTTCCTGACCGCACTCCCGGACGCGCTCGACTCCACCACCACGAAGGATCCGAACTGATGCCTCGCCACTTCCTCCGCGACGACGACGTCAGCCCCGCCGAGCAGGCCGCGCTCCTGGACCTCGCCGACGCGCTCAAGGCCGACCCGCTCGGCAACAAGATCCTGGCCGGCAAGACGGTCACGGCGATCTTCGAGAAGAACTCCACCCGTACGCGCTTCTCGTTCGAGGTCGGCATCAGCCAGCTCGGCGGGCACCCGGTGATCGTCGACGGCCGGTCGATGCAGCTGGGCCGCGAGGAGACCATCGAGGACACCTCGCGCGTGCTGTCGCGTTACGTCGACGGCATCGTGTGGCGCACCTTCGCGCAGAAGCGCATCGACTCCATGGCGTCGGTCGCGTCGGTGCCGGTCGTCAACGCGCTCACCGACGAGTTCCACCCGTGCCAGGTCCTCACCGACCTCATGACCATCCGCGAGCGCAAAGGCAAGCTCGCCGGGCTGACACTGGTGTACCTCGGCGACGGCGCCAACAACATGGCCCACTCGCTGCTGCTCGGCGGCGTGACCGCGGGCATGCACGTGCGCGTTGTCTCGCCCGAGGGTTTCCAGCCCGACCAGCAGGTGATGCTCGACGCGAAGCACCGCGGCACCGAGACCGGCGGCAGCGCGGCCGTGTTCACCGACCCGCACGACGCCGTCGCGGGGGCCGACGTGCTGGTCACCGACACCTGGACGTCCATGGGCCAGGAGAACGACGGCCTCGACCGCATCGGCCCGTTCCGGGCGCTGCAGGTCAACGCCGAGCTGCTCAAGCGCGCGGCCGACGAGGCCATCGTGCTGCACTGCCTGCCCGCGCACCGGGGCTGGGAGATCACCGACGAGGTGCTCGACGGCCCGGCCAGTGCGGTGTGGGACGAGGCCGAGAACCGTCTGCACGCCCAGAAGGCGCTGCTGGTCTGGTTGTTCGAGCAGAGCGGGCGATGACCGGCAGCCGGGTCGGGCGCCAGGCTCGCATCACGGAGCTGGTGTCCACGATGGCCATCCGCAGCCAGACCGAGCTCGCCAAGCTGCTCGCGGCCGAGGGCATCGAGGTCACGCAGGCGACGTTGTCGCGCGACCTCGACGAGCTCGGTGCCGTGAAGCTGCGCGGCGCCGACTCGGGGGCGCCGGTCTACGTCATCCCCGAGGACGGCAGCCCGGTGCGCGGGGTGCAGGGTGGTACGTCGCGGTTGTCCCGGCTGCTCGCGGAACTGCTCGTCTCGGCCGACGCGTCCGGCAACCTCACCGTGCTGCGCACGCCGCCCGGCGCCGCGCAGTTCCTCGCGAGCGCGATCGACCGCGCCGCACTGGAGGAGGTCGTCGGCTCCATCGCCGGCGACGACACGGTGGCCGTCATCGCTCGCGAACCGTTGAGCGGCCGGGATCTCGCGGAGCGGTTCACCGCGCTCGCCCGGCGCTCGGCGGAGGGCGAGGAGCTGTGACCACCGTCCTCGCCTACGCCGGTGGCCCTGCCGGCTCGGCCGCGCTGGCCGACCTCGCGCGGGAGACGGATGTGGTCACGGTCTCCGTCGACCTCGGCGCGGCCGACGTCGACCTCACGGCGCTGCGTGAGCGGGCCCTGGCGGCCGGCGCGGCGGAGTCGATCGTGGTCGACGCGCGCGCCGAGTTCGCCGACGAGCACTGCCTGCCCGCGCTGCAGGCCAACGCGTTGCTGTACGACCGTTATCCGCTCGTGGGGTCCCTGGCTCGCCCGCTGATCGAGAAGCACGTGACCGCGATCGCCCGCGCGCGCAACGCCGATGTCGTGTGGCCACGCGAACAGCGCGGAAAGCTGTCTGCCGACCGCACGCTCTGGGGCCGCGCCGTCGTGGTCAGCGACCCCGATCCGTGGCACGGACCCGGTGACGTCTTCGCGTACACCGAGGACGCCTCGGCCAACATCGACGCGCCCGACGAAGCCGTGATCACGTTCGACCGCGGGGTGCCCGTGGCCGTCGACGGCGAGACGGTGAGCGTGGCCGAGGCCGTGGTGCGGCTCGGGCACCGCGCCGGCGCCCACGGCGTCGGCCGGTTCGACCTCGCCACCGACGGCTGTGACCTCGGGCGCGAGATCTACGAAGCCCCCGGCGCGTGGGTGCTGATCACCGCACACCAGGAGCTGGAGAACCTGACACTGGACCGGGACCTGGCCCGGTTCAAGCGTTCGGTCGACCGGCGCTGGACCGAGCTCGTCCACGACGGGCTCTGGTCCTCGCCGCTGCGCGAGCCGCTCGACGCGTTCGTGCGGCACAGCCAGGAGCACGTCTGCGGCGACGTCCGGCTGGTGTTCCACGGCGGCACCGCCGTCGTCACCGGGCGCCGCGGCGAAGAGCCCGCCGGACGCGGCAGGCACCTGCGCCCCGTCGGCCGGCGGTACCGTCCCCTGACCGGGCAGGAGCACCCGGACCACCCGACCCACCGGGCGTCGTGAGACGCCCGAGGCAGAAAGGCAGAACGTGAGCGCGAAAGACCAGCCGGTGGCCCTGTGGGGCGGCCGGTTCGCCAGCGGACCGGCCGAGGCGATGGCGGCGCTGAGCGCCTCCACCCACTTCGACTGGCGCCTGGCGCCCTACGACATCGCCGGCTCACGGGCCCACGCCCGCGTGCTGCGCAAGGCGGGGCTGCTCACCGACGCGGAGCTGGCGGGCATGCTCGAGGCGCTCGACACGCTCGCGCAGGACGTGGCCTCAGGCGCGTTCACGCCGACCGTGGCTGACGAAGATGTGCACACCGCCCTCGAACGCGGGCTGCTGGAGCGCGCGGGCACGGAGCTGGGCGGCAAGCTGCGGGCGGGCCGCTCGCGCAACGACCAGGTGGCCACGCTGTTCCGCATGTGGCTGCGCGACGCCGCGCGCCGCGTGGTCGCGGGCACCCTCGACGTGGTCGACGCCCTCGTTTCTCAGGCGCAGCGCCACCCCGAGGCCGTCCTGCCCGGCCGTACCCACCTGCAGCACGCGCAGCCGGTCCTGCTCGCGCACCACCTGCTGGCCCATGGCCAGGCGCTGCTGCGCGACGTCTCCCGCCTGCGCGACTGGGACGCCCGCACCGCGGAGTCGCCGTACGGCTCGGGCGCGCTGGCCGGCTCGTCGCTCGGCCTCGACCCCGAGGCCGTAGCCACGGAGCTGGGCTTCGACACGAGCGTGGAGAACTCCATCGACGGCACCGCTTCACGCGACTTCGTGGCGGAGTTCGCGTTCGCCGTCGCGATGCTCTCGGTGAACCTGTCGCGGATCGCCGAAGAGGTGATCATCTGGAACACCGCCGAGTTCGGCTACGTGACCCTCGACGACGCGTGGGCCACCGGCAGCTCGATCATGCCGCAGAAGAAGAACCCCGACGTCGCGGAGCTCACGCGCGGCAAGGCGGGCCGCCTCATCGGCAACCTCACCGGACTGCTGGCGACGCTGAAGGCACAGCCGCTCGCGTACAACCGCGACCTGCAGGAGGACAAGGAGCCGGTGTTCGACTCGGTCGAGCAGCTGGAGCTCCTGTTCCCGGCGATCGCGGGCATGCTCGCGACGCTGACCTTCCACACCGACCGGCTGGCCGAGCTGGCCCCGGCCGGCTTCACGCTCGCCACGGACATCGCCGAGTGGCTGGTGCGTCAGGGCGTGCCGTTCCGCGTGGCCCACGAGGCGGCGGGGGAGAGCGTGCGCGTGGCCGAGGGCCGCGGCGTCGGCCTCGACGAGCTGACCGACGAGGAGTTTCGCACCATCAACCCGGCCCTCACGCCGGCGGTACGCGAGGTGCTCACCGTCGAGGGGTCGGTGCGTTCGCGCAACGCCCGCGGCGGCACGGCGCCCGAGCGCGTGGCCGAGCAGCGCGAGCGCCTCGTGGACCGGGTGACGACCGTGCGGCAGTGGCTGAAGTAGCGCGCCGGACCGGCCGGGGAGCCTGAGCTTCCCGGCCGGACCGATCACCCGGGAGCCGGCGGTTAGGCTGGGGCGGAATGAGGGGAGCACGTGTGGACCGGTTGTTCCGGCGCGAGGAACTGGCACTGGACCCGGTCGACCTGGGGCACCTGCTGCTCGGCGCGGTCCTCGAGGCCGACGCGCCCGACGGAACCGTCGGCGTGCGGCTAGTGGAGGTCGAGGCCTACCGCGGCTTCGACGATCCGGCGTCGCACAGCTTCCGCGGCAAGACCCCGCGCAACGCCCTGATGTGGGGCCCGGCCGGGTATCTGTACGTGTACTTCGTCTACGGCATGCATTTCTGCGCCAACGTCATCAGCGGGGAAGACGACGAGCCCGGCGGGGTGCTCCTGCGCGCCGCCGAAGTGGTGCAGGGCGCGGACATCGTGCGCGCCCGGCGCCCCCACGCCCGCGGGAACGGCGAGCTCGCCAAGGGACCCGCCATCCTCACGTCCGTGCTGCGTGTCGACCTCACGCAGAACGGCGTGGACCTCACGGACCCGTCCTCGCCGGTCCGGCTGCGTGTGGGGGAGCGCGTGCCGCCCGAGCGGATCCGCAGCGGTCCGCGCGTCGGCGTCGCCACGGGGATCGACACGCCGTGGCGGTTCTGGGTCGACGGCTCGCCCGCCGTGTCCACCTACCGGCGCGGCGGCAAACGGCGGCAGGTGCGCCCCGCGGGTTAGTCGCTTGACCTGGTGCGGGAGGATCTACAGGTGTGAGTGAGCACATCCTTGACGAGCTGTCCTGGCGCGGCCTGATCGCGCAGTCCACCGACATCGACGCATTACGGCGAGACCTCGACCAGGGACCCCTCACCCTCTATTGCGGCTTCGACCCGACCGCGCCCAGCCTGCACGCCGGCAACCTCGTCCCGCTGCTGATGCTCAAGCGCTTCCAGCGCGCCGGGCACCGGCCGATCGTGCTGGCCGGCGGTGCGACGGGCATGATCGGCGACCCGCGCGACACGGGGGAGCGCACGCTCAACACCCTCGACGTGGTCGCCGAGTGGGCGGGGCGCATCCGCGGGCAGCTGGAGCGGTTCGTCGAGTTCGACGAGTCGCCGACGGGCGCCGTGGTCGAGAACAACCTGAACTGGACCGGCCAGCAGAACGTGCTGGAGTTCCTGCGTGACGTCGGCAAGCACTTCTCGGTGAACGTGATGCTCAACCGGGAGACGGTGAAGCGCCGGCTCGAGTCCGATGGCATGTCCTACACCGAGTTCAGCTACCTGCTGCTGCAGTCGCAGGACTACCTGCAGCTCTACCGGCAGTACGGCTGCACGCTGCAGGTCGGCGGCTCTGACCAGTGGGGCAATCTCGTCGGAGGGGTCGACCTGATCCGGCGGGTCGAGAGCGGCAGCGCGCACGCGTTGACGGCGCCCCTGGTCACCGACGCCGAGGGCCGCAAGTTCGGCAAGTCCACCGGCGGCGGGAACCTGTGGCTCGACCCGGAGATGACCTCGCCGTACGCCTGGTACCAGTACTTCGTGAACGTCGGGGACGCCGACGTGATGCGCTACCTGCGCATGTTCACCTTCCTCACCCGGGAGGAGATCGACGCGCTGGCCGAGGACACCGAACAGCGGCCCCACCTGCGAGCGGCGCAGAAGCGGCTCGCTCAGGAGTTCACGGACCTCGTGCACGGCGAGGACCAGACGCGGCAGGTCATCGCGGCCAGCCAGGCGCTGTTCGGGCGCGGTGAGCTGGGTGAGCTCGACGCGAAGACGCTCGACGCGGCGATGGCCGAGGTCCCGACCGGCAAGGCGTCGGACGAGTCGACGATCGTCGACCTGCTGCTCGCCGGGGGACTGGTGGACAGCAAGGGCGCCGCGCGCCGCACCGTGAAGGAGGGCGGGGCGTACGTGAACAACGTGAAGATCGCCGACGAGGAGTGGAAGCCGGCCGCTTCCGACGCGCTCCACGGGCGTTGGCTCGTGGTGCGGAAGGGCAAGCGGAACATCGCCGGCGTCAGCCTCGGCGGCTGATCCCGGCCGACGGCCCGAAACAGGGCTCTGACCTGCGGGAACGCGGTTAAGGTACCCCCCTGTTTCGGGCCCTTTCGGGCCATGTAAAGTTCTCCAAGTCGCCAGGGAAACCGGGCGGCCACCGGGACACGAACCAAGCTCTCGCCTCAGGCGATTGAGTGGGTGGCCCAAACAACAAAGGCTTGAAACAACGCCGATGGTTGGTGCGCACTGAGTGCGGGTTGACTTGAAGTGTGTTGCTTGAGAACTCAACAGTGTGCTAGTGAACTAAGCCAGTAGAGCTTATATGTAACCTCGTATGAGGTTCCTTTGAGAAAACTAGATTG
>NZ_JBEXHL010000040.1:0-86361 GCF_040607795.1 Amycolatopsis sp. NPDC005232
CGCCGGCGTTCGCGATCGGGCTGACGGGCATCGTCGGGCTGATCGCGCTGGCGCTGGACGTGACCACGTCGACGTCGTTCATCAACTTCGGCGTCGCAGCCCAGGGGCCGCGCGAAAACCGCTCAGTCCAGAAGCCGGCGCGATCTCGCGGCGTGGTCGAGCGGAGTGGAGTCACTGGCCCGGCGGTTCGATCGGCGCCATCTCTGGCTGAGCGAACTCACTAGCCGGTCCAGCTGCCGGAGCGTTTGATCGTCCGGATCATCGGCGCCGTCTCGACCTGGTGGACTCCGGGAAGGGCGCCAAGGCGCGTGGCGAGAAAGTCGTAGAGGGCGTCGTCGTCGCGGCAGCCGATGCTGAGGGTCAGGTTGGTCGGACCGGTGGTGGCGGCGACGAGCGCGACTTCCGGGTAGGTCGCCACCTCGCGGGCGACGGCGTCGAGGCGGGACGGGGTGACGCCGAGCCACAGCAGGGCCGACAGGGACGCGCCGAGCAGGGCGGCGTCGACCTCGACGTCGAAGTAGAGGGCACCCGTGGCGCGCAGGTGCTCGAGGCGGCGGCGGACGGTCGTTTCGGAGCGTCCCGACGCGGCGGCGAGGGTGGCCAGCGAAGCGCGGCCGTCGTGAGCCAGGGCGGCGAAGAGGGCGTCGTCACCGGGTTCCAGGCGCGGCGACACGGTGCTTCCAGTGGCACGGCCGTCCCAGCCGGGAGTCAGCGCGGCGACCTGAGCGGCGTCCAACGCACTCGCCCGGCCCGGCCAGCCCGCCGGACCACCGGCGAACCGACGCAGCAATCGATGCGCCGTCACGGACACCACACGCGGCGTGCGCGGCAGCTGCCCGAGCAACAGGCCCTCGTCGGCTTCCTGCCGGGGCGCCGAGGTGTAGCAGGCGATCTCCGTGCCGCCGGATGTCAGGCTGACCCACGACGTGTCGTCGCGCCGCGCCAGCGCCGTGGCGATCACGCCGGCCGCGTCGGGCATGCAGCGCACGCGAAGCAGCCACTGCACGCGCCCGAGCTTCGTCACCTCCGGCACACCCACGACCCGCACCACTCCCGTCGAGCGCAGCCGGTGGTAGCGGCGCGCCACGGTCTGGTCCGACACGCCCAGCACCTCGGCCAGGCGGCTGAACGGCACGCGCCCGTCGAGCTGGAACGCGTGCGTCAGCCGGCGGTCGAGGTCGTCGAGCTGAGGTGAATCCACCGGATCAGCCTATTCCCTGTCGGATTCCAAGCATCTGGATCGAATGAGCAGCCTGAACCACCAGCACGGACGAGAGTCGGGGTCACCGGAAGGAGCCACGAATGAACCTCGACCACACCGTCTTCCTGGCCCAGCGCTACGAGCGCGTCTGGCAGCTCTACGAGCAGCTCGGCTTCACTCTCAGCCCGCCGTCGCGCCACTTCGCCGCGGGCACCAGCGGCAGCGAACCGACGCTCAGCTGCACGGCCAACCGCTGCGCCTACTTCGGCGACTCGTTCGTCGAGCTGATCGGCATCGTCGACGCGAAGGCGGGCGACCCGTGGCACGTGCTGCCGATCGTCGCGCGCGGCGACGGCCTGCACGGCGTGTCCTTCGGCGTCCCCGACACCGAGGCCGCCGAGCGCCGCCTGCGCGAAGCCGGCCTGTCGAAGTCCGGCGTGCTTTCCCTGCAACGAGACGTCGACACCCCGGAAGGACCCCGCACCGCGCGGTTCCGCAGCGTCCACCTGCTCCGCGACCGCACGCCGGAAGGCATCCTGCACACGGCCGAGCACCTCACGCCGGAGTACGTGTTCCAGCCGCAGTTCCTCAGCCATGCCAACACGGCGAAAGGCCTCGACAGCGTCCAGCTCGTCGTCGCCGACGCCGACCTGACCGCCTACGCCCGGCGCTACGAACAAATCCTCGACCAGAAGCCCACCAACAACTCGTTCGCCCTGAGCACGGGACGGCTCGACCTCGTCCCCGCGACCCGGCTCGACGACGTCCTCCCGGGCGAGCAGGCACCCCGCCTGCCGTACTTCGCGGCGCAGACCGTCGCCGTCGAAACCCTCACTCCCGCAAGGAAACTTGCCGCTGACGCCGGCCTCCCCACCGTCGATCTTCGCGACGGCGGCTTCTTCGTCCCCGCCGCCCACGCGGGCGGTGCGGCCCTCGGTTTCGTGGAAAGGTGAACGTGATGATCATCGAGACGGCCAGCGGCAAGGTCCGCGGCGCCGGCGGCGCGTTCCGCGGCATCCCCTACGCCCGTCAGGAACGCTTCCAGCCGCCGGCCGAAGCCCCCGCGTGGACAGGCGTGCGCGACGCGCTGGAACCCGGCCCGGCGGCGATCCAGCTGCCGTCGCGGCTCGAGCCCGTCGTCGGGCCGATGACGCTGGCACAGTCGGAGGATTGCCTGTCGCTCAACGTCTTCACGCCCTCGACCACCGGCTCGCGCCCGGTCCTGGTGTGGATCCACGGCGGCGCGTTCCTCACCGGCTCAGGCGGCCAGGGCTGGTACGACGGCACGCGCCTCGCGAACGAGGCCGACGTCGTCGTGGTCTCCCTCAACTACCGCCTCGGCGTGCTCGGCTTCCTGCCGCTCGACGGCGTCGCGCCGCCCAACCTCGGCATCGCCGACCAGCTCGCCGCGCTGGAGTGGGTGCGCGACAACGCCGCGGCTTTCGGCGGCGACCCGTCACGCGTCACGCTCGCCGGCCAGTCGGCGGGCGCGCAGTCGACGCTCACCCTTTGGTCCGCGGCTCGCGCGCAGGGCCTGGTGCACCAGATCGGGCTGCAGAGCGCGCCCGTCGGGCTGCCGCCGCAGACCCCGGACGAAGCCGCGGGCTGGGCGGAGAAATACCTCCACGCCCTCGGCGCGAGCACCGCGGAGGAGCTCATCAAGATGCCCACCACCCAGCTGCTCGACGGCCTCAAGACCCTCGCGGCCCAGGTCAAGACCGGGATCGCGCCGCCGTTCCAGCTCGTCGCGGACCACGACCTCGTGGCCGAAGACCTGATCGCCGCCGCGAAACCCGGCCGCGCTCTCGTCAGCTGGACCCGCGACGAAGTCCGCGCCTACGATCCCGCCGCGCCCCAAGCGCAAGTCGACCAGCAGACGGCCGCCCTCTTCAGCGGCGATCTCCCACGGCTGACCAAGCAACTCGGCGAAGACGCGACCCTCATGCGCTTCGACTGGTCCGCCCCCGGCAACCCGTACGGCGCCTGCCACTGCCTCGACGTCCCGTTCCTCTTCGGCACGCACGACGCCGCGCCGGAAGCCGCCTGCCTCGCGGGTGCTCCCGAGGGCCTGCCCGAGATCAACGACCTCCGCCGTGTGTGGGCCCAGTTCCTCCACGGCGAACGCCCGGTCGTCGACACCCCGCTGCTCACCGCGTTCTGATCAGTTCCGAGCGCGACAAGGGCCGCTCACCAGCCCGGTGAGCGGCCCTTCCCCAAGCCGTCAGGCCGCCGAAGCAGCCTTCACCGCCGCTTCGACCTCGGCGAACGACGGGTTCACCATCGCGGTCGACCCGACGATCACCGTCGGCACGGTCTCGTTGCCGTTCGCCACCTCGCGCACGCGCTCGGCCGCACCCGGCTCCTCCCAGATGTTGATCTCCTTGACGTTCAGGCCGCTCGCCATCAGCGGCCGCCGCAGCGCCGCGCAGAAGCCGCAGCCCGGCCGCCAGTAGAACTCGACCTCGACGTCACTCATCGCCCGTCCTCCGAAGCACGTAGGTAGTCCAACTGCGCCCGCACGCTCATTTCGGCAGGCGCCCACAGCGCCCGGTCGACGTCCGCGTAGACCACCTCGACCACCTGTCGCGGCGACGCGTCGGCCCCGAGCACCTTCAAGGCGGAACGCACCTGGTCCAGCCGCTGTTCCCGGTGGGCCAGGTATTCGCGCGCGGTCGCGGGCAGATCCGCCAGCTCCGGGCCGTGGCCGGGCAGGCCGGGCGTGCCGTCGGGCAGCTCGATGAGCGTGCGCAACGACCGCAGGTAGTCGCCGAGGTCCTTGAGCACGGTCGTGCCGCGCCCGAGGATCGTGTCGCCGGTGAGGATCTGGCCGGCGACGTGCAGGGAGACGGAGTCGTCGGTGTGCCCGGGCGTGTGCAGCACGCGGAACTCGAGCCCGCCCGCGGTGAACACCTCACCGTCGGCCAAGGCCGAAGCGCCGACGCACAGCGAAGCGTCGAACGCCCGGATCGGAGCGCCCACGCGCTCGGCGAACCACGGCGCGCCCTCGGCGTGGTCGGCGTGGTGGTGGGTCAGCACCACGAGCTCGACGGCGCCGATGGCCGCGAGCTTCTCCAGGTGGTCCAGGTCGTGGTACCCGGGGTCGACGACCACGCCGTCCGACGCGTCCGGACCACGCAGGAACCAGCTGTTCGTGCCCTCGAGCGTCATCGTCGACGGGTTGTTCTCCAGCAGCACCTGCGCGGTCTCGGAGACGCGGCGAAGCACGCCGTACGCGGGAGCAGTCACCGGTCAGACCTCCGTCGGGTCGAGGACGACACGGAAGCGGTCGCCTTCCTTGATGAGCGTCGGCATGGTCCGCAAGATCTCGCGCGGAGCGGCCAGCAGGGCTTCGGCCGTGGCGAACTCGTCGATCTCGACGAGCGTGAGCCACGTCGGGGGCATCAGCATGCGGCGGCCTTCGCGGGCGTCGCCGATCGCGGCCGACGGGCGCTGCCAGCCCGTGGCGTGCGCCTCGGAGGTCGCGCCGTCCGCGCGCTGGCCTTCGGGCAGCTTCGCCGAGAAGAAGCGGGTGTCGTAGCGGCGCGGTTCCTGCGGCGGCGTGACCCAGTGGGCGAACGGCCGCAGCAGGTCCGCTCGCAGCGTCAGCCCGGCGTCGGCGAGGAACGCGGCGAGCGAGATTTCCCGGCTCTCCAAGGCTTTCCGAGCTTCGGCGTAGGGCGCGACATCGGCGACCACCGCGTCTTCCGTGCCCGCCAGCAGCACGCCGGATTCCTCGAACGTCTCGCGCACGGCCGCGCAGACGAGCGCGCGGGCGAGGCTCTCGTCGCACGTGAACTGCGCGGCCCACCAGCTCGGCGGCAGTCCGGCCCACGCCACGGACGCGTCGGCGTCGCGCGGATCCACCCCGCCGCCGGGAAACACGGTCATGCCGCCGGCGAAGGGCATGCCCTTCACGCGGTGTTGCAGGAAGACTTCGAGACCGTCCTCGCCGTCGCGGGTGAGGATCACCGTGGCGGCGTCCTTGGGCTTCACGGGTGGGCCGTCGGCGTTCGCCCTCGTGCTGACTCCGGCCCCTACGGGGATGTCGAAAAGGAACTCACGCGGCCGATCCACCGAGGCAACATACCTCGCACCAGTGACCTCACGCCCACAATTTGTGACATGTCACCGACGCACCGCAGCCCCGGACCCACGCGGGGCCCGGGGCTGCGATCAGAACGTCAGAACCTCAGGACGACGACCAGCGGTCGCCACCCGAACGGGACGCACCGTTGAGCCGCAACCGGGCCGCCTCGGCGCGTTCGCGCTCGGCCAGCTCCTCGTGCAGCTCCCGCAGCAGCGCGCGGTCGCGCTCCGACAGGCTCGGGTCGTCCAGGTCCAGCGCCGGCAGCTCCACGACCTCGTGCATGCTCGGCTTGCCCGCGGCGATCTCGCGGCCCTTCTCAGGGTCCTCGGCCAGCGCCTGACGCAGCTGGGCGACCTCGGCCGGCGTCAGGTCGGCGGTGCGCTCGGCGCGCGTCTCCGACCGCGACTTGCGCGAGTTGTCCACCTGCGGGGTGGGCGCGTTCTGCACGATCGGCACCACGGGGGCGACCGCCTCGGGCGTCTGCCGGATGCTGTGCCGGCTCGGGGCCTCCATCACCACCGGCTCCACCACGGGCGTCGGCACCGGGGTGGGTACCGGAGTCGGAGCCGGTGGCGGGGTCACTACCGGCTCGGGCCGGTAGTCCGAGGTCGTCGTGTGCGTGCTTCCTGTGACCCACACCGGCGTGGCGACGGACGCGGCCGACTGGTGGTACGCGGACCGCGCGACACCCGGGCCGCTGACCTCGACGACCGACCGGATGCCGGCGCGGCGCAGGGCCGTGTCGACGCGGAACGCGACCGCGGGCGGGTTGCCCTCCGGGCCCAGCTCCACCAGCACCACGCGCTGCGGCAGCGCACCCGGCACGGAACCCGCCGGGGTGTTGCGCCACACCGCGTGCACCGAGCGGACGTCCGGCAGCACCTGCAGGGTGCGGTCGAGCGCCTCGGCCAGCCCGAACTCCGGCTGGTTGTCGCCGGTGAAGCGGTGGCTGTGGACCTGCTCGGCCTCGTCGACCAGCAGGTCGTTGGCGAGCGTCGCGTCCGACCGGCTCATCTCGAGCACCAGCGCCAGCTCGCGCTGCTCGGCCGAGCTGACGGAGATGCGGCCCGCGATGAGCGTGCCGGTCGTCAGTTCCACGGCTTCGTCGATGTGCGCGCGAGCGATCAGCTCGCGCGCCTCGGTGAGCGCGCTGTCGTCGATGCGGCCCGCCAGGGCCAGCAACAAGTTGTGCAGGCGCAGGGGCACCGAGAACCCGTCCATGGGCGGGCCTTCGTGAACCTCCACCATTGCTCTGCTCCTCCCAGCTCGCCTGGCGGCTCGAGCGTTATGCGGCGACGAGTCGATTACCGGAACCCGCGGCGCCGACACAGACCAGCTCGGAATTGGCGAGCGCGGCCCGGTGGTACCCGGGAAGGTCGAAGCGCGGTGGGATGACCTCGACGCTCGGTTCCTCGTCCCCCAGCACCCGCAGCACGCGCTGCAGTTCGCCGGTGAGCCTCGGCAGCCCGGACGTCGCCGTCACCAGCAGGACTCGCTTGGCCCCACCCTCACCGACCACACCGAGGTGTCGCCAGCTTTGCCGCACTTCCCCCACATCCGCGCGTCCTCGCAACGTTGCGTGGAGCAAGACGGACACAGAGTCGACTGAGTTCACCCATTCGGGCGCACTCGGTGTGAATGTGTACCTGGTCTCGGTGACGTCGTCTACCCCCAGGGTGGAACTCACCTGGTGCCAGTCGGCGCCGTGCGGGATCAGACCCGCGACGAGCAGGCGGTACTCGGTTTGGTCCAAATCGATCCTGTGCTTAAGCAAAGACCTGGGCAGCGTGCGCGCGAGCGTGCCCATCGCGCCTTCGCCCAGCCAGTCGCGGAACCGCCACAGGAGCTGGTCGGGCGTGCGGCCCGCGAGCCGGATCAGCAGCTCGTGCAGGGACTGTTCGATGTCGGGGTCCATCACTTCACCTCCACGATCAATTCGACCTCCACCGGGGCCCCGATGGGCAGCTCCGCGACGCCGACGGCCGAGCGGGCGTGCTTGCCCGCGTCGCCGAAGATCTCGCCGAGCAGCTCGGACGCGCCGTTGATCACCGCGGGCTGGCCGGTGAAGCCCTCCGCGGACGCGACGAAGCCGACCACCTTGACGATCCGCGTCACCGAGTCGATGCCCACCAACGCGTGCACCGCGGCCAGCGCGTTGAGCACGGAGGTGCGGGCATGGCCCTTGGCCTCTTCGGGGCTGACCTCCGCGCCGACCTTGCCGGTCGCCGCGAGCGTGCCGTCGACGAAGGGCAGCTGGCCGGAGGTGTAGACGTGGGAGCCGCTCTGCACGGCCGGCACGTAGGCGGCCAGCGGCGCGGCGACGCCGGGCAGTTCGATGCCGAGCTCGGCGAGCCGGGAAGTCCAGGTCACGGCGGGTCCCCTCAGTTCTTCGGGCGCTTGAGGTACGCGACGTGCTGCTCGCCGCTCGGGTTCGGCAGCACGGTGACCAGTTCCCAGCCGTCCTCGCCCCACTGGTCGAGAATCTGCTTCGTCGCGTGGATCAGCAGGGGGACGGTCGCGTACTCCCATTTGGTGGCGCTCATGACCCGGGAGCGTAGCTGGATTTTTGGCCCCGGCTCCGCCGGGGCGTGCGAGATCGCCTTTGAGCCGGCTCCTTCCCGACCGATGCGGCCGGCCCGAGGGGCCGACCACATCGGCCAGGAAGAAACCGGCGCGATCTCGCGCTTTCGTCGGCAAAGGTCAGCTGGTTTTGGCCGGCTAGTTCCGCGAAGGGTGCCTTGAAGGAATTTGCGTCCGTGAAGGCGTCCTTCACAGCCGGTTACCGTTGCTGGTGTGGAGACGTGGCGGATCGTCGCGACCGCCTTGCTCGCCGCGGCCGGGCTGCCGCTCGTGCTCGTGGTGATGGCCAAGGTGCGCGACCACGTGAACAGCTCGGCCCGGGTCGCGGTCGGCGGCGCGATCACGTTCACGGCGCTGGTGGTGGTGGCCGTGCTCACGCTCACTGTGCTGCCCGGCGCGCTCACCTGGATCCTCGTCGCGGCGGTCGCGGCTGCGGTCGGCGTCATGGTGCTCGCCAGCTGAGCGCCGGTTTAGTGTTGACGGTGTGACCACACCCTCCGCCGGCTGGCCCGACGAGCTCACCCGGGCCCGGCTGCACTTCGTCACCGGCAAGGGCGGCACCGGCAAGACCACCCTCGCCGCGGCGCTGGGTCTGGCCCTCGCGCGCGAGGGCCGCCGGGTGCTGCTGATCGAGGTCGAGGGCCGCCAGGGCATCGCCCAGCTCTTCGACACGGAGCCGCTGCCGTACGCGGAGCAGCGCATCGCGTCCGTCCCCGGCGGGGGCGAGCTGCGCGCGCTGCACATCGACGTCGAGGCCGCGCTGCTCGAGTACTTCGAGATGTTCTACAACCTGGGCTTCGCCGGCCGGACGCTGCGGCGGATGGGCGCGATCGAGTTCGCGACCACGCTCGCGCCGGGTCTTCGTGACGTCCTGCTCACTGGGAAGATCAAGGAGTGCGTGGGCCGCACGGAGTCCGACGGCCGCCACACCTACGACGCCGTGGTGGTCGACTCGCCGCCCACCGGCCGCGTGGTCAAGTTCCTCGACGTCACCAAGGCCCTGACCGACCTTGCCAAGACCGGCCCGATCCGCGGCCAGGCCGACGGCGTCGTGCGGCTGCTGCACTCGGGCGAGACCGCCATCCACCTCACCACGCTGCTGGAGGAGATGCCGGTGCGCGAGACGGTGGAGGCCGTGGCGGAGCTCGACGGCGCCGACCTGCGCCCCGGCGCGGTACTGGTCAACCGCGTGCGCCCGCCGCGCCTGCCCGCGCGTTCCGTCACGGCGGCCGCAGACGGTCGTGTCGACGCCGGCCGCGTGCGCGCGGGCCTCGCGTCGGCCGGGCTGAAGCTGCCGGACGAGACGCTCGACGCGCTGGTGGAGGAGACCGTGGAGCACGCCGTGCGCGTGGCCGCCGAGCAGCGGGCGCGTGAGCAGCTCGCCGAGGCGGACCTGCCGACGCTGGAGCTGCCGGAGGTCACCGACGGCGTGGACGTGGCGTCGCTCTACGACCTCGCGGAAGCGCTGCTGGACCAGGGGGTGCGCTGATGACGCTGATCGACGTCGACGCCCTGCTCGACGACCCGGAGAGCCGCGTGATCGTGTGCTGCGGCTCCGGCGGCGTCGGCAAGACGACCACCGCGGCGGCGCTCGCGTTGCGCGCGGCCGAGCGCGGCCGGCAGACGGTGGTCCTGACCATCGACCCGGCGCGCCGGCTGGCACAGGCGCTGGGCCTGCGCGAGCTGGGCAACCACCCGCGTCAGGTGCGGGTGGAAGGGTTCGAGCCCAAGGGCGAGCTGTGGGCGATGATGCTCGACATGCGCCGCACGTTCGACGACATGGTGCGCGTGCACGCCGGCCCCGAGCGCGCCGAGCAGCTGCTGCAGAATCCCTTCTACCAGACCATTTCCACGTCGTTCTCCGGCACGCAGGAGTACATGGCGATGGAGAAGCTGGGCCAGCTCGCCGCCACCGACGACTGGGACCTGATCATCGTCGACACGCCGCCGAGCCGCTCGGCGCTCGACTTCCTGGACGCGCCGACGCGCCTGTCCAGCGCGCTCGACGGCCGCATGATCCGGCTGCTGACCGGCCCCGCGAAGGCGGGCGGCTGGGGGCTGCGCAAGGTGGTCAGCGCGGGGTTCTCGATGTTCGCCAAGGCCGTGTCCACGATCATCGGCGGGCAGCTGCTGGCCGACGCGTCGGCGTTCATGCAGGCCTTCGACAGCATGTTCGGCGGGTTCCGCGAACGCGCGCGCAAGACGGCGGAGCTGCTGCGCTCCAGCGGCACGTCGTTCCTCGTGATCGCCGCGCCGGAGCCCGACGCTCTGCGCGAGGCATCGTTTTTCGTCGAGCGGCTCGCGGGTGAGTCGATGCCGCTCGCGGGTCTCGTCGCGAACCGGACGCACCCGGTGCTCGCGTCGCTTTCGGCATCGGAGGCGATCGCGGCCGCGGAGTCGTTGCAGAAGGGCGGCACGAGCGCGCCGCTGGCCGAGGCCGTGCTGCGGCTGCACGCCGACCGCGTGGCGCTGGCCGAGCGGGAGAACCGGCTGCTGGCGCGGTTCACGAAAGCACATCCTGAAGTGCCGCTGGTGCGAGTGCCGGCGTTGGCCGGTGACGTGCACGACCTCGAAGGTCTGCGCGACATCGGGACCAAGCTCGTGAGTGACTGAGCCCGTGAGTGACTGAGCTCGGCTCAGCCACTCACGAGCCGGTCAGCTGACCTGCGCGCTTTCCACCGCGTCACGCTTTGCGGCTTCCAGCAGCTCGGCCCAGCTGGTGACGTCGGAACGCCGGCGCAGCAATGCGCGGCGCTCACGTTCGGTCATGCCACCCCAGACACCGAAACTGATCCGGCCGTCGAGCGCCTCGGCGAGGCATTCCGTGCGAACCGGGCACCCCATGCACACGGCTTTCGCCCGGTTCTGCTCGGCGCCGCGCACGAAGAGCCCGTCGGGATCTGCATCCCGGCATGACGCGCTCATGCGCCAGCTCGACTGGTTGGTCTCCATACCCCCAGCTCCCTACCCTGGTGTTCGACACCAGCGAAGGTGAAGCTCCCGCTCCCACCCCCGCGAGCGTGTCTCCCTCTGCTCTCACGTCGGTGACGGCACCTCCCCGGTGCCGCTGCCGCCGTTCGGTCCAGAGGAGCTCCCACTCGCACTGGGCCGTCGGTCGGCAAAAAATCTTTCGTGAGACGTTGACGGACTGTAGGGGCCCTCGGTTCCCCCCGCCAAGACCTAGCATGCATTCCGTTACCGGAAGTCACCTCATGGGGTCCGTTTTGTCACGACTGTCGCCCCCTGGCGGGTGTGAGGTAACGGGAGCACCACAGGCCTTCAGTACCCTGGCCTTCGTGCGCAAAACGGACGGTCTCTTCAAGCTCATCGGCCTCTGTCTGCTCGCGGGGGTGCTGGTCGCCGGAATCCTGTTCCCCGTGGTGGGCGCGGCCGGCGTGGCGTCGAACCAGGCGAGCGAGACGGTGGAGAAGACATCGTCCGACCTCGCCGACATCCCGCCGCCCCTGGTGACGACGATCACCGACTCGGGCGGCAAGCCCATCGCGACGCTGTACGACCAGTACCGCATCCCGGTGGCGGCCGACGAGATCAACGAGGCCATGCAGTGGGCCCTGGTGTCGGTGGAGGACAAGCGCTTCTACGAGCACCACGGCGTCGACTGGCAGGGCACGCTGCGCGCGGCCGTGTCCAACAGCACCGGCGGCGACACGCAGGGTGCCTCGACGCTCACTCAGCAGTACGTGAAGAACTACTTGATCAACGTGGTCTATCGAGGCGACAAGGTCGGCCAGGAGAAGGCGCAGGAGCAGACGCTCGCGCGCAAGCTCAAGGAAGCGCGGATCGCCATTCAGCTCGAGACGAAGCTGTCGAAGCAGCAGATCCTGGCCGGGTACCTGAACATCGTCGAGTTCTCGCGCCAGATCTTCGGCATCGGCGCCGCCGCGCACGCGTACTTCAACACCACGCCCGAGAAACTGACGGTGCCCCAGGCGGCGCTGCTCGCGGGCCTCGTGAACAACCCGATCAACGACGACCCGTGGAAGCACCCGGACAAGGCCACCGTTCGCCGCAACCTCGTGCTCGACCGCATGGTGGACAACAGGAAGCTCGCGAAGGACGACGCGGAGCGCTTCAAGGCCTCGCCGCTGGGCGTGGTCCCCGACGCCCCCGCCAAGCCCGCGTCGAACTGCACCGGCGCCGGCCCGGAGAACGGGTTCTTCTGCCAGTACGTCGAGGATTACTTGCTGAAGGCCGGCTTCGACAAGGACGACCTGTACACCGGCGGCTACACGATCAAGACCACGCTGGACGAAAAGGCCAACCACGAGGCGAAGGTCTCGGCGGAGACGCAGGTCAAGAAGACGCAGAAAAACGTGGCGAACACGCTTTCGTTGGTGCGTCCCGGGAAAACGCGCCATGAAGTGGTGGCGCTGGCGGCGAACCGGGATTACGGGATCGACGCGGATCAGGGACAGACCACGTTTGCACTGCCGTCCGGTGTGTACAACACCGGTGGAGCGGGGTCGAGCTACAAGATCTTCACAACGGCCGCTGTGCTGGACCGCGGGATTGCCGGGATCTACAGCAATATCCCGGTCGGTGACGGCTATACGTCCCACGTCTTCACCGGCAGCCAGCCGCAGTGTGCACCCACGGGTGCACCGAACACGCGTTGGTACTGCGTCGGTAACGCCGGCCACTACGGCGCTTCGAACACCTTGCAGGGCGCGTTGGCGACTTCGCCGAACACCGCGTTCGTGGCACTCGAAGACAAGCTCGGCAGCACCGCGCCGGGCATCGACATGGCGAACCGGCTCGGCATGAAGAACACCATGGCGAGCAACACCGGCGGCGGCACGGTCGACCCGAACGACCCCAGCAAGGCCGAATCCCAGGCGAAGGCCTACGGCCCCAAGGGCAATAACCCCGGCGTCGGCGCGTTCACGCTCGGCTTCAGCCCGACCAGCGGGCTGGAAATGGCGAACGTCGCGGCCACACTGCTGAGCGGCGGAGTCTGGTGCCCGCCCACCCCGCTGTCCGGCATCACGGACCGCAACGGGAAAACGGTGCCGTACAAGGAAGAGGCTTGCTCGCAGGCCGTCCCCGAGGGCCTCGCGAACACGATGGTCGTCGGCATGAGCAAGGACGACCAGCCGGGCGGCACCTCGGCCGCGGCGGCCGCGGCCGTGGGCTGGAACCGCCCGATCCTCGGCAAGACGGGCACCACCCAGAACAACGGCTCCGCGACCTTCATCGCCGGCACCCCGCAGATGGCCGGCGCCGCCATGGTCTTCCGCCCCGAAGGCGGCACCGGCGGCCTCTGCTTCCGCTCCGTCGGCACCGTCACCACCTGCGGCACCGGCAACATGTTCGGCGGCAAGACTCCCGCCCAGACGTGGTTCGGCGCGATGAAGAACATCATGGCCGACCAGCCGATCGCGCAGTTGCCACCGGAAGATCCGAAGTACACGGGTCGTTGATGCGAGGGTGTTGCCCGTGTCCGACCGTGCTACGGCCGGACACGGGCAACATTGTTTCCGGTTCCCGGTAATTCGGCCGTCATCGCGCTGGCTCACGATGATCGCGGGAATACAATTCCGGAGTGACGGGCTCGCGAAGGATGTCGGCCGGCCTCTGCGGCCTGATGGTGTTGGTGCTGTGCGGCACTGCTTGTACCAGCTCCGCTGAGAAGCTGGAGCCGATTGCCACGAAGACCGTTCGGGACAAGGCTTCGCAAGTGCTTGGCGAATTGCGGAGCACAACTCCGCCAACACCGGAGTCGATTGACCGGGCTGTCACCAAAATCCTGGAGGGATGGAACATCGGCGGCGCCACCGTGCTGCTCGGAAAGGACATTCCCGCTGCTGGTCGGTTCACCGCCAGATTCGCGCTTCTCTCGTTTGTGGGAGGTGGAGTCAACGGAGAGTACATCCAGTACGCGGTGCGGCTCTGCGTTTCTTACACCGGCGACGTGAGCCGGCCCAGCTCAACGGAGATGACAGACCTGGCCTGCCCCCCTGGCTTGCCTGACCCGAGCGACATCATTCCGGTCAGCCGCGAGGTCAAGCTCACCGAATGAGCTGCACTAACTCATGGACCGACCGTCCCCTTTGCCCGGATACTGGAGGTCTCCGGGGGAAGGGGTGGCCGTGGAGTTGCTTCTCGGCGTGGTGGCGTTCTTGGTCGCGTCCTCGATGGTCGTCGCGTGTTGGCGTTCGGTCGGCGCGGTGGCAGGTGGGGCTGCGGACCGCGCACGTGGTCGTGTCGGTGGGGCTCGGCTCGTGGCGGTGCTGCGGGAGCCGTTGGCGTTGTGGGTGTTGTGCCTCGGACCGGACGTGGTGATCGCGGTCGGGCGGCTGGCGGTGGAGTGGTGGCGGCAAGGCAGCCGCCACCCCGAACGGCTGGCGGGAGAATAAGGTGGGCATCGCGTTCGCGTTTCTGCTCATCTTGTTCGCCGCGACGTTGTTTCTTTCGGTGCTGCCTTGGCGCCGGCCCGTCGACGTCTGGGTGCTGACGGCGATCCCGCTCGCTTCGGTGGGCTTGGTGGCTTTCTTCCGCCTCGACGGCTGGCCGGCCGGCGACTGGCCGACGCTGCTGTGGCTCGGCACGCTCGGACCCGGGTCGCTGATCGCTGTCGTGCGGCTGTTCCTCATCGCGCTCGGGCGGTCACCGGGAACGACATGCCAGAAATGAACCCCGCGCCGATCAGAACTTCGTCAGCTTTCCGAGGATGACCTGGTTCCACCACAGGTACATCTGGTCGCGCTCCTTCGGCGTCGACACGCCGTCGAACACGAGGACGCCGAGGGTGTGGGTGCGTGCGTCGGTGTAAACGAACGTGTCGTCGTAGCAGGTGATGAAGTCGCCGGGGTGCGGGGCGTTGGCGTCGGGGCGGTAGTAGCTGCCCCAGATGCCGGGGTGATCCACAGCGTCGCAGCCGCCGTGGTCGTCGTCGCGGATGAGGTTGTGGGCCTGGACCATGCCTTCGAAGAAGGCGGCCAGCGAGGCTTCATCGGGGAATTGGTTGAAGTGCGCCTGGGTCGGCTCGAGGAGGGTGACGTTGCCGGACCGGAAGGTCCCAGCGTTCGACTTCGTGCAGTACATCGCGGCGGTGGCACCCTGGACGGGTTGAGCGGCCATGCAGCCGATCCCCTGGTACGTCTCCGGCACCGGCACATTCCCGCTCGGCTGCTGCGGAGCGCTCGACCCCGCTGATTGCGGCGATTCCGGCGGTTGCGACGACTTCGAGCCGCTCCCGGTCGACGGCGGCGGGCTGCTCGACCTGGACGTCGAAGCCGGCGCCGGGTTCGGTGTCGGAGTGCCCCCGCCGCCCGCGGTGTTCTGACCCTGGCCGCGGATGATCAGCACCGTCGCGACGACCGCGATCACCACCACGACCGCCACGACTCCCGTGACGACCGCCGCGCGCTTCGACTTCGGCGGCGGCACCGGCAGCCGGCCGGGCCGCGTCGGCGGGCGGCCTGGCCACGTCTGGCCCCCGGCGGCCGGCGGAATCGGCGTGTTCAGCGACGTCGACGCCGGTGGCCCGCCGGCCGTGACAGGACCGTTCGGGAACCCGGCCCCTGGCGTGAACGGACCGCTCACACCCGTCGGCGACCCCACGCGGGTGCCGGACGTGTTCGGCCCAGTTGCAGGGAGGCCCGGAGGCGCCTGACCGACGAACGGTGGTCCGCTCTGCCCCGGGGGTGCGCTTGCGCCCGCTGCGAAGCCTGAGGGCGGTGCCGCGCCGCCAGGCCGGGTGCCGTTCGGCCCGGCAGGCGGTGTGCTCGGTGCGGCGGCGAAGCCAGGAGGTGGTGTCTGCGCGCTCGGTCCGGCAGCCGAACCATCCGGCGCACCACCAACTCCCCACCCCACCGGGGGACCACCAGACTGAGACGCACCCGAGCCCGCCGAACCACCCGGCTGCGCCCCGCCCGCACTGGCATCAGAGCCCTCCAGCACACCACCAGGCGACAACCCCGCGCCGCCAGGCTGCGCCCCACCAGCCCCTGACTCCGACCCCGGCGCGCCACCGACCGGCGACCCACCCGAACCCGCCGCCTCGAGACTCCCCTGCTGCCACACCGGCGCACTCGTCTCGGCGCTCGTCGCCGTGGGGCCGGACGTACCAGTCAGCGCCGCGTTCACCGCCGCCGCGAAAGCGCCCGC
Organism: Amycolatopsis sp. NPDC005232; assembly: GCF_040607795.1. Lineage (NCBI taxonomy): Bacteria > Bacillati > Actinomycetota > Actinomycetes > Pseudonocardiales > Pseudonocardiaceae > Amycolatopsis > Amycolatopsis sp. NPDC005232. The sequence continues at coordinate 15,999 of NZ_JBEXHL010000040.1, forward strand.
CGTCGGGTACCGATCGGCCGGGTCCTTCGCCATTCCCCGTGACACCACGTCGTCGAGAGCGCGCGGCAGGTCCCGCCGCGCGGCGGACAGGAGGGGTGGCGGCGCGGTCAGATGAGCCCCCATCTGAGCCACGGCGCCATCAACGGGAAACGGCCGATGCCCCGTCAGGCACTCGTAGAACACGCAAGCCAGCGCATATACATCGACAGATCCGTCAAGCGGCTTGTCGCCAAACCGCTCCGGCGCCATGTAGTCCAAAGTGCCGATCACGTTCCCCGTGCCCGTGATCGACGTCACGGTGCCCGACATCGAGCGCGCGATGCCGAAGTCCACCAGGTAAACAAAGTCACCGTCGGTGACGAGGATGTTCGACGGCTTCACGTCGCGGTGGACGAGGCCGTCGGCGTGGGCGGCGTCCAAGGCACTCGCGACCTGCGTCATCAGGCCGGCCGCCCGCGCGGCCGTCAGCGGTCCCGCCGCGATCAGGTCCTTCAGGTCCTGCCCCTCGACCAGGCGCATGTCGAGGTAGAGCCGCCCGTCGATCTCGCCGTACGCGTGGATCGGGATGACGTGCGGCTCGCGCAGCCGCGCCACCACCTGCGACTCGCGGCGGAAGCGCGCGCGAAACGCCTCGTCGGCCACGTACGCATCGGAAAGGCGCTTCAGCGCGACAATGCGGTCGTGCGCGGTGTCGTAGGCGCGGTGCACCTCGCCCATCCCGCCGCGGCCCAGCAAGGACTCGATCCGGTACGGCCCGAACTGTTCCATCGTTCTCCCCAAGCCCCCCGGCTTGTCACCCGTACTCGGGCCGACGCAGATGCTAACCAGCCCGTTCCCCGGAACCGGGCGGTGTCACCCAACTGTTGAGCACGCGATCGGATACCAAACGCACGCTCAGTGATCATCGCTGCCCGCAAGCCCAGGAACACGCCGACCACGTATCCTCGCCTTGTGAGCACGCTCAGTAACACCAGCACCGCCAGGAAGCTCGCTGTGGGGACCCTCGCGCTCGGGACCGCGACACTCGGTTACGCCGTGGGCGTCGAACGACGGCGGTTCACCCTCCGCACGGCCGAGGTGCCCGTGCTGGCGCCCGGTTCGAAGCCGTTCACGATCCTGCACGTCTCCGACCTGCACATGCTCCCCGGACACCGCGCGAAACAACGCTGGGTGGCCTCGCTGGACCGGCTCGAACCCGACCTCGTCGTGAACACCGGCGACAACCTCTCGCACCGCACGGCCGTGCCGTCGGTGCTGCGCGCGCTCGGCCCGCTGCTCGACCGGCCCGGCGTGTTCGTCTTCGGCAGCAACGACTACTACGCGCCCAAGCCGAAGAACCCCGCCCGCTACCTCATGCCGAAGGGCAAGAAGAAGCGCATCCACGGCACGAAGCTCCCGTGGCGCGACCTGCGCGCGGCGTTCGTCGAGCACGGCTGGACCGACCTCACCCACTCGCGCCACACGATCGACGTCGCGGGCCAGGCCGTGTTCGCCGCCGGTCTCGACGACCCGCACCTGCACCGCGACCGTTACCGCGAGATCGCCGGCCCGGCCGACGCGGGCGCCGTCGTCCGCCTCGGTGTCACGCACTCGCCCGAGCCACGTGTGCTCGACCCGTTCGCCACGGACGGTTACGACCTCGTCCTCGCCGGCCACACTCACGGCGGCCAGCTGCGCTTGCCCGGCTACGGCGCCCTCGTGACCAACTGCGAGCTCGACCGCACCCGCGCCCGCGGCGCCTCCCGCTGGGGGGCGCACATGTGGCTGCACGTCTCGGCCGGCTTGGGCACGTCGCCGTACGCTCCGGCGCGCTTCGCCTGCCCGCCGGAGGCCAGCCTGTTGACGCTGGTCCCGCGCGGAAGCGGGGCCCTCGAAAGTCGTAAGGCAACCCCGAGGAAACCCGCCAAGACCGTCGGCTAAACTTCCCCACGACCCGTTAAGCAGTACCTCGGGGTGTGGCGCAGCTTGGTAGCGTGCCTCGTTCGGGTCGAGGAGGTCGTGGGTTCGAATCCCGCCACCCCGACGTTAAGGAAGGCCCTCGTCTCGCGACGGGGGCCTTCCTTCGTTTTGCGTGTGTTCTCTGGGGATCGAACCCCCAGACCCCCGCCAGGGAGGCTCCGCCCCTGGACCCCCGACGGCGCGGGGTGACCTCAGGACGGCCGGTTCCGAAGGCGGTGGGTCATTTCGTGGCCGTGAGTTCCGTCCAGCACTGGAGGAAGTCACCGGGGCCGGCGGTGCGCGTCCAGGAGTAGGCCGAACGCGCGGCGGACGTGAGCTGGTCGCGGTCCGGGTGGTCGAGATCCGCGAGAGCCTTGGCCAGTGCCTGCTCGACGAACGTCGCCAGATCGCGGTAGACCAGGTCGGAGCGGTGCCGGGTCCGCGTGACGACCTCGATGAAGCCGCTGTCGGACACCTGCTCGGCAATGGTCCGACCGGCGAACGGGTTGGCACCTGAGCGGCGCAGCAAAAGGTAGTAACCACGCAGCGCCGCGTCGACGTTGGCCGTCTTGGGGCGCAGCCGCGCGCGGCTCCAGTCCGAAGTGGACAGCGCGAGCCGGCCGCCGGGACGCAGGACCCGATGCAGCTCCGCGAGCACCCCCGTCGGGTCAGGCAGGCGTTCCAGCAGGGCGTGGGAGAAGGCGACGTCGGCGGACGACGTGGGGAACGGCAGGTCGAGCGGGTCGGTCACGACGTAGTCCACTGTGGACTGGCCGCTCCCGAAGCCCAGCGTGATCGTGCCGTGCCCGCAGCCCAGGTCGACCACCCGCATGCCCGGCGTGAAGAGCGCCTGCGCGAACGCTGCCCGCTCCACCGCCGTGCGTGCCGCACTCCTCGACGCCGCGTCCCGCGTGTATCCCTCCAGCACCCGGCACACAGTACGGCCACCAGGGTGGCAGGATCGAGGGGTGAGCACGCAGTCAGGCAACAAATATCCGCCCGCGGTGGTCCCCGACCGCCTGTTCGCCGACGCCGACGCCGAGTCCCGCTGGCGAGCCCGCTTCCACTCGGCCCGCATCTCCGTGCCCGAATGGGCCCGCGACGCCCCCGACGCCAACGTGTACGTCTCCAACGCCAGCGGCGTCTGGGAGGTCTACGCGTGGGATCGCGCCACCGACAGTCACCGCCGCGTCACCGACCGGCCCAACGGCACCCTGCACGCCACCCCCGCCCCCGACGGCTCGGCCGTCTGGTGGTTCGACGACACCGACGGCGACGAGTTCGGCTCCTGGGTGAGCCAGCCGTTCGACGGCGACAGCTCGGCCGCAACCAAACCGCTGCCCGAGATCCACGACGGCTACCCCGCCGGCCTCGAGCTCGGCTCGCGCGTGATCGCGGTCGGCGTCTCGACCGACGACGGCAGCGCGCTGTTCGCGAAGATCGGCGACAAGACCGAGCGTTTCTACAGCCACCCGGACGACGCCGGCATCGCGTCGCTCTCTCGTGACGAGAGCTTGGTGGCGATCTCACATTCCGAACACGGCGACTCACGCCACCCCGCGCTGCGCGTGCTGGCGACCGACGGCTTCACCACCGTCGCGGACAAGTACGACGGCGAGGGCAAGGGCCTCTCGGCGCTGGAGTTCTCGCCGCTGCCCGGCGACCAGCGGCTGCTCGTGCTGCACGAGCGGCGCGGCCGCGAGGAACTGCTGATCTGGGACGTCCGCGCGAACACCGAGACGGAGCTCAAGATCGACCTGCCCGGCGAGGTCATCGCCGACTGGTACCCCGACGCCCGCGCGCTGCTGGTGGTGCACTTCCACCAGGGCCGCAGCTCGCTTTACCGATTCGACCTCGACGACGGTTCGCTGTCCTCTGTGGACACCCCGGCCGGCCGGATCGGCGGCGCGGGTGTGCGGCCCGACGGCAGCATCGAGTACTCGTGGTCCAGCGCCGCGGAGCCGACGGCGGTGCGCAGCCGCGCGACCGACGGCACCGACGCCGTGCTGCTGGCGCCGCCGGGTGACCAGGCGCCCGGTTCGTCGCCCGTGACCGACGCGTTCGTGGAGGGCGTCGGCGGGCAGATCCACGCGCTGGTGTCGCGTCCCGCCGGCGCACCCGACGGCCCGTTGCCCACGGTGTTCTCCCTGCACGGCGGCCCGCACGCCGCCGACGAGGACCGCTTCTCCGCCTACCGCGCCACGTGGCTCGACGCCGGCTTCGCCGTGGTCGAGGTCAACTACCGCGGCTCCACCGGCTACGGCTCCGCGTGGCGCGACGCCATCGAGGGCCGGCCGGGCCTGACGGAGCTCGAAGACGTCGCGGCGGTGCACGACTGGGCTGTCGAAAGTGGACTGTCCGACAAGGACAAGTGCGTCGTCAACGGCGCCTCCTGGGGCGGCTACCTGTCCCTGCTCGCGCTCGGCACCCAGCCCACGCGCTGGGCGGCGGGCGTCGCGGGCGTGCCGGTGGCCGACTACGTCGCCGCGTACGAGGACGAGATGGAGCAGTTGCGCTCTTTCGATCGCGCGCTGTTCGGCGGCGCACCCGACGATGTGCCCGCGGTGTACAAGGAATGCTCGCCGATTACCTACGTGAACGCCGTCGCCGCCCCCGTGCTGATCCTCGCGGGCGACAACGACCCGCGCTGCCCCATCCGCCAGATCGAGAACTACCTCGACCGCCTGGGCGCCCGCGACGCGCCCCACGAGTTCTACCGCTACGACGCCGGCCACGGCTCACTGGTGATCGCCGAGACGATCAAGCAGACGTCGATCGAGGTGGATTTCGCTTTGCGCGCTTTGCGGTGATTTTGCCCCTGGCCGGAGCCCCTTCCGCGGGCTCCGGCCAGGGAAATTCGCTTGGTTCCGGGCTTTCCGGGGTTGATGCTTCGGCCTGTGGACCTGGTGTTCGAGCACGACCCCCGCGGTGAGACCTTCACGCGCATCACCCGCGAAGACGGGGTTGTGCTCGGGTTGCCGTCGTATTCGCGCAAGTTTCTCGTCCCGCATGACCTCGCGCACGCCGCCGTGGAACGCTCGCTGGGTTTGCCTGGCGGCATCTTCGGCTGCATCGCGGCGGGCGGCGTGTTCGACAATATGAGTGTGTTACAGGGGAAACCACGCCACGACGCCCGGGAGCGCAGCCGCCGGGTACTGAAGGCGGCTTCGGGATCCATTGCGGTGGCCGAGAGCCTGGTCGGCGTCCTGCATCACGCGGTGGAACATCGCCGGCGCCCGCCTTTTGCCGCCGCGCGGGAGGCTTGGGGTGTCATTCGGGCGGAGCCGTATCCCTTTGGTGATGCCGATATCCGTGAGGCGGTGGAGTTGTTGGCGGAGCTGGTTGAGGTGTGGAGCCGTCGGCCGGAGCCGTTGGAGTTTCGGTGGCCTTCGGGGCTACGTGCTGGGTAGGTATTTTGTTCTTGACTCCGCCGTCCGGCTTCATGATCGGCTGCCGGAGAACTCCGCTGAGCTGCGCGGATTGGCCACGGGCGAAGGTGTCGCGCGCGTACGGTCAGCCCGCCTCGCACGCGCGGTTGCGCGAGTTGTCCACAACTGTGGCGACCTGTGGACAACCTGCCTGAGCAGCAGGTTTTGTCGCCCCACCCCGGTAAAATGGATCATGGGCGGCCCCCGGGAGGGTGGGTTAACTTCCGGGCGTCCTCAGGCAGCATCACCACGTTGTGCGAAGACGACTACTTCCACGGCCACCAGCTCGTCGGCCTCGGCGACACCCGCCACCTCGACGGCTGAGCGACCGAAAGTCACATGCCGCGGCTCAACGCCTGCAGCCGGTCCACCGCCGCAGGGTCACCGTCGTAGCTGAGGTGGACGGCGTCGCGGCCGAAGACGAACAGCAGGAGGTCCACGGGGTCGCCCGTGACGGTCACGACGGGGTCGCCGGACTTGACCTGGGCGGAGCGCCCATCGGTGTGGCGCAGCACGACGCCGACGGGGGCCTTGCGCAGGTTGAGCTTCGCGGACTGGCGCGCGAGGCGCCAGGCGGCCTCGTCGCGAGACGGGTCGGCCGGGCGGGGTTCCCAGCCGGGCTGGGCACGGCGGACGTCTTCGTGGTGGACGAGGAACTCGGCGCCGTTGGTGAGCTCGTTCAGGGAGCCGATGGCCATGGGCCAGTACCAGGCCGGGCCGCGGCGGACCTGGTCGACGAGGGCGGGCCACGGCTTGGCCGCGTAGCCGTCCTGCACGCGCTTGGTGTAGCCGGCGAGCGCGGGCACCATGATGCCCGGCGACGCGTCGAGGCGGTGTTCGCGCACGATGAGGTGGGCCGCGAGATCGCGCGTCGCCCAGCCTTCGCACAGCGTCGGGGCGTCGGGGCCGACCTCTTCGAAGAGTGTGCTCAACGCCTGGCGTTCGTCTGCGGCAAGACCCATGCCTCCGACATTACTCGCGAGTACACCCCCGCGCCGGGACGAGACGACCACCACTGGGTGTTTCATCGAATCGTGAGCCGACTCTTCGAACCCCTGTCTCTGCGGGGCCTGACGCTGCCGAACCGCGCGTGGGTCTCGCCCATGTGCCAGTACTCCGCAACCGACGGTGTGCCCGACGACTGGCACCTCGTCCACCTGGGACAGTTCGCCGTCGGCGGCGCCGGGCTCATTCTCACCGAAGCCAGCGCCGTCACCCCGGAAGGCCGGATCAGCCCGCAAGACACGGGCATCTGGAACGACGAGCAGGTCGCCGCCTGGCGCCGGATCACCGACTTCGTGCACGCGCGCGGCACGGCGATCGGCATGCAGCTCGGGCACGCCGGGCGCAAGGCGTCCACGCGACGGCCGTGGGAGGGCACCGGCAGCGTGCCCGCGTCCGACGGCGGCTGGCAGAGCGTCGGTGCCGACGACCAGCCCTTCGGCGACTACGCCCCCGCCCGTCCGCTGACCACCGACGAGGTCACGCGCATCCCGGCCGACTTCGCCGCCGGCGCCCGTCGCGCTCTCACCGCCGGCTTCGACGTCCTCGAGCTGCACCTCGCGCACGGCTACCTCGGCCACCAGTTCCTCTCGCCGCTGTCCAACTCCCGCACCGACCGCTACGGCGGCGACTTCGAGGGCCGCACCCGCCTCGCGCTCGAGATCACCGAGGCCGTGCGCGAGGAGATCGGCCCCGACGTGCCCCTGTTCGCCCGCATCTCCGCCAGCGACTGGGCCGACGGCGGCTGGTCCCCCGACGACTCCGTGCACCTCGTGAAGCTCTTGGCCGACCGCGGCACCGACCTCGTCGACGTCTCCTCCGGCGGCAACGTGCCCCACCCCCGCATCCCCGTCGGCCCGGGTTACCAGGTGCCCTTCGCCGAACGCATCCGCCGCGAGACCGCCGTGCCCACCGGCGCCGTCGGCATGATCACCGAACCGGAACAAGCGGAACAAATCGTCGCCACCGGCTCGGCCGACGCGGTGTTCCTCGCACGCGCCCTTCTGCGTGACCCGCACTGGCCGCAACGCGCGGCGCACGCGCTGGGCGCCGAGGTGAAGTGGGCGGACCAGTACCTGCGGGCGAAGCCGCGCCGCTGACCCGGCTCGTGAACGCCTGACCGACGCGAGGTCCATCGTCCGACGCGGGCCGCAGTCGCGATTTGAGCGCGGCCCGCCGGAACCTCGCCGCGTTGAGCGATTTCCGCGCCGTGGCCCGGCCCGCCGGCCAGAAGGGGCGGGCTTGAGCGTCCGCGAGGAGCTGAGCGGCTGGGCTTCGGACGGCTCCGAAGCCCAGCCGGCGGGCGTCAGTGGTGGAAGGCCGTCGAGGTGGCCGCGTCGTGCTGGGGTTCGGTTTGGCGTTCCAGCTCGGGCAGGGTCCGGCGGAGGTCGTCCATCAAGAGGTCGGCCAGGTCGTGGGTGAAGCCGTTGCGGACGACGATGCGCAGCGCCGCCAGGTCGGTGCGCTTCTCCGGGAAGGTGTAGGCCGGGACGAGCCAGCCGCGTTCGCGGAGTCTGCGGGACACGTCGAAGACGTCGTAGTTGGTGACTTCGGGCTTCGTCGTGAAGGCGAAGACCGGGAGCTGGTCACCCCGGGTCAGCAGCTGGAACGGGCCCAGGCCGGCGATCGCGTCGGACAGGTGGAGGGCGACGTCGCGCGAGGCCTGCTGCACGGCGCGGAAGCCTTCACGACCGAGGCGGACGAACGTGTAGTACTGCGCCGCTACTTCGGCGCCGGGGCGGGAGAAGTTCAGCGCGAACGTGGGCATGTCGCCGCCGAGGTAGTTGACGTTGAAGACCAGCTCCTCCGGCAGCGCCTCGCGGTTGCGCCACACGACCCAGCCGACGCCGGGATACACCAGGCCGTACTTGTGGCCCGAGGTGTTGATTGACGCGACGCGCGGCAGGCGGAAGTCCCATTCCAGGTCCTCGTCGAGGAACGGCGCGATCATCGCGCCCGACGCGCCGTCGACGTGGACGGGGATGTCCCAGCCGGTGCGGGCCTGCAGGTCGTCGAGCGCGGCGGCGATCTCCGCGACGGGCTCGTAGCTACCGTCGAAAGTGGACCCGAGGATCGCGACGACGCCGATGGTGTTCTCGTCGCAGCGCTTCACCGCCTCCTCGGCGGACAGGTGCAGGCGGTCGCCGTCCATGGGCACCAGGCGCGGCTCGACCTCCCAGTACTCGCAGAACTTGTCCCAGCACACCTGCACGTTCACGCCCATCACGAGGTTGGGCTTCCCAGTGCGGCCGAGCTTCGTCCAGCGCCGCTTCAGCGCCATCCCGGCGAGCATGCACGCCTCGGACGAGCCCGTGGTCGAGCAGCCCATGATGTCCGTGGGGTCGGGTGCGTGCCACAGGTCGGCGAGGATGTTCACGCAGCGCCGCTCGAGCTCGGCCGTCTGCGGGTACTCGTCCTTGTCGATCATGTTCTTGTCGACGCACTCGGCCATCAGGTCGCGGGCCTGCGGCTCCATCCACGTGGTGACGAACGTGGCCAGGTTGAGCCGCGCGTTGCCGTCGAGCATCAGCTCGTCGCGCACGAGCTGCAACGCAGAGTCAGGCGGCAGCGATGTGTCGCGAAGCTTGTTGTGCGGCATCACGAAGTCGGCCGCCAGGGCGGGATTCGCCCCTGCGTACATGGGGTTCGTGCCCGATTGACGGTTCGATCCGTTCTGTTCCCCGCTGTGCAGCACCATGCTTGCGACCGTACTGCCGCACCCCCGCCCGCGACAGCACACGACACCCGGCCGGGCGGCCCGTCAGCCCAGCGGCTCCACCTCCAGCACCTGCGCTTCGGGGCCGCACCGGAAGACCAGGCCGGATTCGGTCCGGTCCAGCATTGAAAGTTCAACCCCGTCGAGCCGGGCCCTGAATGCCCCGGGGATACGGCCGATCGTCACGGTCCCCTCACCCGGCACGTCCGGCGTGCGCCGCAGCCGGGCTCGCAGCACGCCGTCGACGACCTCCGCCTGGCTGACCTCGACGTCGCGATCGACGACGGTCAGAGCCGGTTCCTCGAAATGGCTCGCCGGCCACGGATTGGTGTAGAGACCCCACAGGCCGTCGGGGGTGTTGAGGCGGGCGTAGCCGAGCAGGACGTTGCCGCTCATCGGCTCGATGTCGGTGCGGTTGCCGTCGGCGTCGGCCGGGGTGTCGTTGCGCGGGTAGTACAGACCGCCTTCACGCCAGGTCGGGTTCATGAAGCGGTCGGCGTGCGCGAGCAGGCTCTCGAGCGTGGTGGCGTCACCCATCTCCGACGCCCACGCCGCCACCCAGCCGAAGTCGCACGTGTCCGTGATGACGGGCTGGCCCATCACTTCCCGCGCCGGCGCCGAGCGGACGGACAGGGTGCCGCCCGGCCCCTCGACGAGGAACCGCTTGACCTGCTCCGGGTAACCGTCGTGGACGAAATCGCGATTCCACATGTTCATCAGCGCGCCGCACCACGCGTCCACCCACGGCGACGGCGCTTCGTTCGGCCGCACGCGCTTGGAGTCGGCGGTGATCATCATGTTGTAGTGGCCCGATTCGTCGAGCCGGCCGAAGTCGGCCCACGCGCGTTCGTAGCCGGCCACGACCTCTTCGGCGCGATTGCCGCCGGTGATCAGGTCGTGGAGGCGGAAGCCGAGGATGGCGGGCTGGTTGCAGATCTGGAACACGCAGTTGGGCTCGCACGCCACGCCCAGGTAGCCGTTTTCCACCATCTGCCAGTAAATGTGGTCGTTGAGCGACTCGCGGTCGTACGGGAACCGCTTCTCCTCGCCACCCCAGAAGTACGACCAGTGCTGGAACGTCAGCGACCCCGGCGCCGCGAACTCGTCAGCGGCGAAGAGGTAGTCGTGCAGCAGCGCCATCGACTGCACGTACGCGCTGTACATGATGTTGTCGCGTACCACGGGATCCCACTCCTCTTTGAGATCCCCGAGATGCGCGTTGACCACCGCCCCGCCGCGGCTGACGTCGCGCCAGTACAGCCACACCTCGGGCAGCAGGATCTTCTCGACGAGCCGCCGCAGCGTCGGCCGGAACAACCCCGGCGCGGCGGGCAGCCGGTGCCGGTGCGTCAGGGCCAGCGCGTACGCCATGTACGCGAGCTGGAAGCGGTAGCCACCGAAGTCGTCTTGGCCGGTTCCCTTGCCCTGCATGAAGGACCAGTCGTTGCGGAACTGGCGGGAGAGGTTGTCGAAGTGCCTGAGATGACCGAGTTGCTGCCGATCCAGCGGCGGGTGGAGAGCGGGCATGTCCTCAAGTGAACACGGAAGCGGGCGGAAAAGCCCGTGCCGGACGGCGCGAACGGTCCCCTCGCGCCGAAATGACACGAACGGGCCGTTCGTGCCATCGCGGCTACCGTGCGTTTACGGCGCGAAGCGATGCGCGCGCCGCGAAGCGCACAACGGGCGCCACGTTCCGGCCGGAAAACAAGGCGCAGGCCACGAGGGAACCCGCCAGAATCGGCCGGTGCACGACATCGAGCCACCCGACAAGGCGCCGAGTGAAGACGCTCCACACCCGGACCCCGAGATGACCGCAGCTCTCCTGGCGGCAGCCCGCCGCCACTCTTGTACGCGCAGCGTGCGACGACTCGCGGCTCACAGAAATCGCCACGGCGGCAGTCGCCGCCGGCACCGACCGCGAAGACGTCCTGCGCGCCTGCTACGCAGCACAGGACGAGATCCAACAAAGCGCGGGCGACGAAGAAGACCCGGCTGAAGACCATTTGCTCGACCTGATGGACAGGCTGGTCGGCTGGTGCCCACCCGGTGCCGCCATCTGACGGCGGGCCGACCCATGGGTGCGCGCCGCGAAGCACGTAACGCGCGCCGTCTCCACGAAAAAAGGCCGCCCACCCAGAAGGGTGAGCGGCCCGTGCGGCCAAGATCCGTCAGGCCTGCTGCGCCTGCCACATCCAGTGCGCCTCTTCCAAGGCGCGCGTGATTTCGATCAGCAGGTCCTGCGTGACCAGGTCGCTCTTGTCTGTCTCGTCGATGCGCTTGCGGAGGCGCTGGATGAGCGTCGCCAGGATGTCGACGATGGCGGCGACCGTGGTTTCCACCGACTGCCAGTTGTCGGGGTAGCCAGGGGCGCCCGAGCTCTCGACGACGGTCTTCGCCTTGCCGTTGGGCGAGATGCCGATGGCGTTGGCGCGCTCGGCGACCTCGTCGGTGTACTGGCGGGCAGTCGCGACGAGCTCGTCGAGCTGCAGGTGGGCGCTGCGGAAGTTCTTGCCCACGACGTTCCAGTGGGCCTGCTTCGCGATCAGCGAAAGGTCCACGAGGTCGACGAGCGTCGCTTGCAGGGCGTTGCCCGTGATCTCCTTGTCGGCGTCACTGAGCGGGCTCTTGATGGGAGAGTTGACCATCGGGGGTTTCCTTCCTGTGTCGTGGTTGCGGAAGCAGGCGCCGAACGCGTCAGACCGTGGTGGTGAGCGCGACCTCGATGTTGTCCCGGGTCGCGTTCGAGTACGGGCACACCTGGTGCGCCTGCGCCACGAGCTCATCGGCCTGGGCCTTGTCCATACCGGGCAACGCGACGTTCAGCACGACGCCCAGCTTGAAGCCCACTTCCTGCTTGTACAGGCTGACTTCGGCGGTCACCGTCGACTCCGGCAGCTGCACCTTCCCCGCGCGCGCCACGGCCTGCAGAGCGCTGTGGAAGCACGCGGAATAGCCGGCGGCGAACAGCTGCTCGGGGTTGGTCTTGTCACCGCCCGGGCCGCCCATTTCCTTCGGCACTGCCAGCGACTCGTCGATGACCCCGTCGGACGAGGTCACCTCGCCGTTGCGGCCCTCGCCTCGCGCGGTCGCGGCCGCGGTGTAGATCGCGTCAGCCATTCTTTCGCCTACCTCCTCGTCGGGACGCCTCGCTCAGCGTCTCATCGACAACAACGTTGCGCATCAGCGGAACCTTGCCACCGCATGGCAGGCATCACGCCGGGGAATACCCGGCGTCCGGCGGATGAAACCTCAGCGCGACAGGGTGAACTCGGCCACCTGGCGGCCGATCAGGCGCAGCGTGCGCACGCTCTTGTCGTCGGACGCGCCGCCGGACTCGTCGAACTTGGTCTCGGCGGAGTTGATCGAACCACCCAGCGGCGTGGGCCAGCCGCGCAGCGCGTGCGTGATCGTGCGCAGCTGGTCGAGCGTGGTGACGGCGGCCTGCCACCCGAAGGCGACGGCGGCGAGGCCGACCGGGCGGCCGTCGAGGTAGGGGCGGGTGTCTTCGCGCAGGTCCTCGACGTAGTCCAGGGCGTTCTTGACGAGCCCGGACAGCGCGCCGTGGTAGCCGGGCGAGACCACGATCAGGCCGTCGGCGCGGCGGATGCTCTCGATCAGCCGCCTCGCGCGGTCGTCGCGCTCGCCCGTGTCGTAGAACGGCAGCACGAGCTCGGGCCCGGGGATCAACTCCGTCTCCACCCCCAGCTCGGCAGCCGAATCGAGGGCGATCCGCAGTGCGCGCTCGGACTGCGAGCCGTCGCGCAGCGAACCACCGATCCCGAGCACCGTTTTGGCTGAAGTCACGTCCCCGAGGCTAACCCCTCGACTTAAGTGGAGGACCAGGATTTGGGACGGAGTTCTCGATCACAGCTGGACCCACTATCTACTGGCAAGTAACGTCGGGGTCCACAGCCGAGGAGGAACGATGGCGATCCCGCTCCAGGTCCGCGCCCAGGCCGCCGCCGCGCAGCTGGTCTTCTGGCTGCCCCGGCCCGTCCGGCGGCTCATCGCCGGCCCGCCGCTGCGGCGCGACGGGCAGGAACTCGCCCTCGACGCGCAGCTCCTGCTGCGGTTGCAGCAGCTCACCGGCACCGCGCTCGTCGGCGAGACCGTCGAGGGCTCGCGGCTCGGGCTGGAGCTCGGCCGCCACCTGGTGAGCGGCAAGACGATCGAGCCCGTGGCCGTGCGCGACGTGGTGATCCCGTCCGGCGACGCGTCGCTCGACGCCACCCTCTACACGCCTGCGGGGCTGCCCGAACCGTCCGGGCTGCTCGTGTTCTTCCACGGCGGAGGCTGGGTCGTCGGCTCGCGCGCCACGCACGACAACGCCGCGCGCTACCTCGCGAAGCACGCTGGCGTTCGCGTGCTGTCGGTCGAGTACCGGATGGCGCCGGAACACCCGTTCCCGACTCCGTTCGAAGACGCGCTGGCGGCGTTCGACTACGCCCACGCCAACGCGGCCGAGCTCGGCGCGGACGCCGACCGCATCGCCGTGGGCGGCGACAGCGCGGGCGGCAACCTCTCCGCCGCGTTGACCCTGGCGGCGGTCCGGCGCGGCGGCCCGGCGCCGGCGTTCCAGCTGCTGATCTACCCCGCGGTGGACTTCACGACGCGCCGCCGCTCGCGCGAGATCTTCGGCGAGAAGCTGTTCCTCACTGACGAGTCGATGACCTGGTTCGAGGACCACTACGTCCCGGCCGGCACCGACAAGGCCGACCCGCGCCTGTCGCCCCTCGTCGCGACCGACCACAGTGGACTGCCGCCGGCGTTCATCATGACCGCGGGCTTCGACCCGCTGCGCGACGAGGGCGAGGCGTACGCGGAGAAGCTGCGCGACGCCGGAGTCTCGGTCGCGGTGAGTCGCCAGCCGGACCTGATCCACGGGTTCCTGAACTTCACCGGCGTCGGCTCCCGTTTCCGCGAGGCAACGGCCGAGCTGGCCGGCGCGCTGCGGCTGGGGTTGGCGCGGCAGCAGAAGGAGAAATAGCCCCGGAAACCACCGGAGCCTGGTGCGGCGAACCGCACCAGGCTCCGAAAACCCCGTGTTCCGGGGGTGGTTGCTACGCGCCCGGGACGGGCAACGGCGGCACCGGCAGCGGAGGCACCGGCAGAGAGCCGAGCAGTCCGCCCAGGATGCCAGTGACGGCACCCAGCAGGGCCTTGAGCAGGTCGCTCACGATCTTCAGCGGACCGGGCAGGTCCGGGATCGGCGGGAGCGGCAGCGGCGGGAGCTGACGCGGCGACGCCGACGGGTCGGACAGCAGGCGGCTGGACTCGTCCGCACGGCCCTTGGCCGCCGACGAGAGCTGCTGCGTCTCCGACTGGATCGTGTAGCGCTTGCCCGCGGCGAGGTCGCCGAGGACAGGGCTGAGCTTGTCCAGGTCGGCACGCGTCAGACCGACGTTGCCGGCATACGCGGCCTTCGTCAGGTCGTCTCGCATCTGGAGCACCTGCGCGCCGACCGCTTCGGTGGACGACGAGCCCTTGCCACCCGCAGGGCTCGCCGAGGCCATCCCCGAGGTGCCGACGGCCAGCAGACTGCCGGCGGCTACCAAGGCGATGATCCGCCCAATCTTGCCTTTCATTCCTTACCTCCTGGCCTCTGGAGACCTGACGGGTAAATCGATACCCGCCGTGTCGACCCAGCACCAGCCGATCACCGGATAGGGACGTTTTCTAACCCTTACGTGCCGAATCCGTCTTTCGGGAACATGCCCGCAATTGATTAACGTGGACGGCTTGCCCATCCCCCTGAAGATCATCATGACCGATCATGAATCAGACTCGGAGTAGCCGTCCGCCACGAATGGCCCTTCCGCTCACCCACACAGGTGTATTGCGTGATCGTTTACCCTCATCACTCCGTCGGACCGCGTGTCGCCACTGCTCCGGTCGGGGTTCCCCCACGCACGCACCGCCACAGGTGGAGTAGCCGGGTCACAGCCAGATCTCCGGCGTGGAGAGCAGCGGAAACAGCGCACGAATGCGCACTGAACTGCGCGCACCGAGGTCAACACATGAATGCGCAAAAATATTCGCGAACTGTTTCGCGTCAAGAACAACAGTTGCGCCGATTCAGAGCGGCAGGCCTTCTTCGAGGTGCGTGAACGCGCGTTCCAGCAGCACCACGAAATCGACGCTCTGATCCGCCGCTGCCGTCAGCGCCGTGGAGAGGATGACGCCGACGACGGCGCCCGCCCAGTTGCGCACCTCGAAGTCGCCGCGGGCACGACCGGTCCGTTCGGCCGCCAGCTCGACGAGCATCGTGATGCCCGAGACGTAGTTGTCCATCACCTTCGCGCGCAGCTCCGGCACGGAGAACACGAGCAGCTGCCGGCGCCGCTCCTCGGCCCACACCTCGGGCGGCAGGCTGTCGTACACCTCGCGCAGCGTCGCGCGGACGACCCCGAGCAGCGTCAGGTCCTCGGGCTGCCGACGGGCGGCCTCGACGAGCAGCGGGTCGATTCGGTCGTAGAGGACCGTCGCCTCCTTCGTCGGGAAGTAACGGAAGAACGTGCTCGGCGAGATGTCCGCGGCCGCCGCGATCTGCTCGACGGTGGTCGTCGCGTAGCCCTGCTCCTGGAACAGCCGCAGCGCGTGCCGCTGGATCGCTTCGCGCGTGCGGGCCTTCTTGCGCTCGCGCAGGCCTGTCGGTTCAGCCGGGGTCATGCGGCGATTGTCGCGGTCGCTCTCGTTTGACAGCAACTGTCACGAAGATCGCCCCCAAACAAGTTGCACGCGCGTACCAGGATTTGCTCTCATGAGGTACGTGCCCTTCGAGCCGTACCGCCAGGTGCTGACCCTGTCCCGAGTCCGTCCGTCGATGGCGCTGATGTTCTTCGCGCGCCTGCCCATGACGATGACCGGCGTCACGCTCACCCTGTACGTGGTCACCAACCTGGGCCACGGCTACGGCGCGGCCGGCATCGTCGGCGCCGCCACCACGCTGGGCATGGCACTCGGCGCGCCGCTGCTCGGGCGCACGATCGACCGCTACGGCCTGCGTCCGGTGGTCGCCGTCTGCGGCGTCGCGTCCACGGCCTTCTGGGTCGCCGCGCCCCACCTCTCCTACGCGGTGCTGGTGGCGTGCGCGCTGCCCGCCGGTTTCCTGTCCGTGCCCGCGGGCTCGCTGGCGCGCCAGATCCTGGCGGCGCTCGTACCCGCCGAGCACCGGCGGGCGGCCTACTCGCTCGACACGATCCTGGTCGAGGCGTCGTTCATGATCGGCCCGGCGGCCGGCATCGCGGCGATCACGTCGCTGTCGGCCACTTTCACACTCAGCGGCATCGGCGTGCTCTTCGGCGGCACGGCATTGCTCATCTTCCTGCTCAACCCGCCCATCCGGAACGAGGACGAGCTCGCCCCCGTCGGCTCCGTGCGGCCGCCGCTGCGGTCGTGGCTCACCGGCCGCCTGCTCGCGACGCTGCTGGTGGCCGCGGGCGCCCTGTTCTGCCTGGTCGGTACGGAGGTGGCGACGCTGGCGGCGCTGCGCTCCCACGGTGACATCGGCTGGACCGGCCTGGTCATCGCGGTGATGTGCGCGGCGTCGATGCTCGGCGGGATCGTGCACGGCGCCGTGAAGAAGTCGCTGCCGCAGGGGGTGCTGATGCTGCTGCTCGCGGCGCTGGTGCTGCCGGTAGGGCTGGCGGACCAGCCGTGGTGGCTGCTGATGCTCCTGCTGATCCCGACGAACCTGCTCTGCGCGCCGACGCTGGCCGCCACCACGGAAACGGTGAGCGCCATCGCGCCCCCGGCCGTGCGCGGCGAGGCGATGGGGCTGCAGGACGCGTCGACGCGGCTCGGGCTGGCCGCGGGAAGCCCCGTGGTGGGCTTCGCGATCGACCACTCGAGCCCGGCGTGGGGCTTCGTCGCCGCGGGTGCCGGTGGTTTGGTCCTGGCCGCGGCGGGCCTGCTGTGGACGCACCGGCGCCGGACAGCCACGGCGCCGGCGATGGCCGCGGCCGTGCAGGCACGTCGCTGACCGGACCACCCCAATGTGGCATTGGGTGCGCCCAACGCACCGAACGCCGCATTGGGTGCGCTGGGCGCACCGAACGCCGCATTGGGTGCGCTGGGCGCACCGAACGCCGCATTGGGTGCGCTGGGCGCACCGAACGCCACATTGGGGGCGCTCGGGCGCGGCCGGCTCAGCTACACGCCTTGCGCAGTGCGTCGAGCTTTGCGACGTTCCGCTTGGCCCAAGCGGCGACCACACCGGCGTCCTGGATGTGCTCCTTCTGCACCTCGACGTAGGAGTCCGCCATGCCGAGCAGCGCGTTCTTCACGTCCTGTTCCTGCACGTCGGCCGCCAGCGCGCGCAGGCGTTGTTCCTTGTCCTGCGCGCGGGCCTTCAGCTTGTCGGGGTCGACCAGCGGATTGAGGTCCGCCAGCCCCAGCGCCTGCGTGCACGCGCTGACCTTGTCGGCCGTCGAGTTGGCCGTGTCCACCGCCGAGTTGACCTGGTCGCACCCGGCCAGCAACGTTCCGGCGGCCGCCAGCGCGACCACCGCTCCCCACCTCGTCATGGATCCAGCGTAGCGGGCTCGCGGGGCCGGAACCGGCCCCGCGAGCACCTTCACCCCTTCACGCAGACGACCTGCTTGAGGTGCGCCACGACCGCCACGAGGTCGGTCTGCGCCTCGATCACCGCGTCGATGTCCTTGTAGGCCGCCGGGATCTCGTCGACCACGCCGGTGTCCTTGCGGCACTCGACGCCGTCGGTCTGGGCCGCGAGGTCGGCCGCGGTGAAGGTCTTGCGCGCCTTCGTCCGCGACATCCGCCGCCCCGCGCCGTGCGAAGCCGACTCGAACGACGCCGTGTTCCCGAGCCCGCGCACGATGTACGAGCCGGTGCCCATGCTGCCCGGGATGATCCCGAGGTCACCCGCGCCGGCCCGGATCGCGCCCTTGCGGGTCACGAGCAGGTCGACGCCGTCGTAGGTCTCCTCGGCGACGTAGTTGTGGTGGCAGCTGATCGCGTCGTCGAACGTCGTCCCCGGGATCACCTCGGCGACGGCGAGCTTGACCAGCGCCACCATCGTGGCCCGGTTGCGCGCCGCGTAGTCCTGCGCCCAGAACAGGTCACGCCGGTAGGCCGCCATCTCGGGTGTGCCCGCGACGAACACGGCCAGGTCGCGGTCGGGCAGGTCCGCGTTGTGCGGCAGCTTGCGCGCCACGGCCATGTGCCGCTCCGCGAGCTCCTTGCCGATGTTGCGCGAACCCGAGTGCAGCATCAGCCACACGCGGCCCTCGTCGGCGCCGCCCTGTTCGAGGCAGACCTCGATGAAGTGGTTCCCGCCGCCGAGGCTCCCGACCTGGCGCGCTGCGCGGTCGTGCAGGTCCTGCACGCCCTCATGGAGGTCGCCGAACGACTTCCAGAACGCGTCCCAGCCGCCCACGCCGTGGACCTTCGCGGGGTTCACGGGCGTCTTGTGCAGCCCGGACCCCACCGGCACGGCCGACTCGATCCGCCGCCGCAGCCGGCCGAGGTCGTCGGGCAGGTCCGCCGCGGTCAGCGACGTGCGCACCGCGCTCATCCCGCACCCGATGTCGACGCCCACCGCCGCCGGCGACACCGCGTCACGCATGGCGATCACGCTGCCCACGGTGGCGCCCTTGCCGTAGTGGACGTCGGGCATCACCGCGACGCCGTGCACCCAAGGCAGATTGGCGACGTTGTGCAGCTGGCGCATGGCTTGTTCCTCGACCGACGTGGGGTCGGCCCACATCCGGATCGGGACGCGAGCACCGTCTACCGCCGTGTACATGACTTTCCTTTCCTGGCTGGGATTCTTCGAAAAGCATCCCCCTGGACGACGAGGTGGCGCCACGGGTTTTCGTCCTGGCGGATTCGTGGGCGAAACGAAACCGTGGCTCCCGGCGATATCGGGCACGATGACCGGCCAGGCGCCCGAAGCGCCCCGGGGGAGGAACCGTCCGTCCATGAAGAACTCTTTTCGAGCGCTGGCCGCCGTCGTCCTGCTGGCCGGGTTTCCGGTGCTGGTGCTCGCGCTCGTCGCCGGGATCGTCGTGGTGGAGGTGTTCGCGTTCCGCAACCGGCTTTCCCACGGGCTGGAGTTCGCCGTCTTCGCCGCGCCCGCGACATACGTGCTGTTGCGGGCACTGTTCACCTTCGACCGCACAGGCGACGCCCCGGGTCTTCCGGTCACCGCGGAGGCGCAACCCGAGTTGTGGGCCCTGGCCCGCGAATTGGCCGAAGCCGTCGGGACCGCGCCGCCCGACGAGATCCGGATCATGAACCGGGCGAACGCGGCGGTGTTCGAGCGAACGCGCTGGTTCGGGCTGCGCGTCACGGGGCGCACGCTCTTCATCGGTGCCCCGCTGTTCGCGGGCCTGCGTGTGGCCGAGCTGCGGGCCGTGCTCGGCCACGAGTTCGCACACTACAGCAACCGCGACACCCGGTTTGCCGGCGCGACCTACCGCGGCCGGGTGGCGATCCTACGGGTCCTGAGTGGACTCGACGGGGCGTCGTGGTTCAGCCGGCTGCTGCGGCCACTGTTCCAGGTCTACGGCTGGGTGTACTTCGCCGTCTCGGCGCGGGTGAGCCGCGATCAGGAGCTGGCCGCCGACGTCGCGGCCGCGCGGGTCGCGGGCACAGCCGCGGCGACCGGCGCCCTGCGCGAGATCGAGGCGCTCAACGTCGCGTGGCGGGACTTCGTCCGCAAGTACCTGATGATGGGCTGGGACGCCGGATACCTGCCCGCCCAGCCGGCCGAGGGCTACCGGCTGCTGCTGACCGACGAAACCCGCGCCCACGAAACAGCGCGGCTGTGCCAGGACCCACCGGAGGAAAAGCCGTCGCCGTTCGACAGCCATCCGCCGACGGCCGAGCGCATCAGGGTGCTCGAAGCGGCCGGTGTGATCTCGGGGCCTGGGGCTGAGGACCGGCCGGCGAGCGAGCTCCTCCGCGACTCCGAAGAGGTCCTCGGCACCGCGTGGTTCGCCGAACTGTCGGACGAAGGCCGCACAAAGCAGCGCACCGACTGGGACACGCTCGCCGACGTCTCTTCACGGCACGAGTTCGGTGAACTGGCGGCGCGAGTCCTGCGGGGCCGGTCGGTGAGCGGCGTGCTCGACGCGCTGGATGCCGGGCAGTTGGAGGACCTGGCTGATCCCGACCTGCCGATTCCGGCCGACGCGGACCAGCGGGCTCGCCAGGAGCTCGTGACCGAGTCCGCTCGCATCCGGCTGTCGTTCGTGGCCCTGTCGCAGGCCGCCGGCGCGGGCGGCGCGCGGTGGACCATCTCGTGGTCGGAGGTGACCGCGCTCGGGCTGACCCCGCGGTACAGCGGAACGCTCTTCCCCGGGATCGACGCCGCCGTGGCCGGTGACACTGCCGCCCTGCGCTCGCTCCTGAGCGAACCCGGCCGCGTTTCGTCTGCTTGATTACCGAGGCGAACGGCGTCCGCTCCACAATGGATCAACCGGGAACCGTCCGAATAGCACGATTTGCCGGAGTAACCCGGAGAACGTCGTTTCGTGAGCGAAACGAAATCGAGGTTCCCGGCGATATCGGGCACGATGATCGAGCCCGGCGCTCGGTGCGCCACTCGGGGAGGATTCCGCTTTTCCATGAAGAACTCATCGCGAGCATTGCTCGCTGTCATCCTGCTGGCCGGGTTCCCGGTGCTCGTGCTGGCGATCATCGCCGCGCTCGTGGCGCTGGAGATCTACGCGTTCCAAGACCGGCCCGCGATCGGGCTGCGGCTCGCGATCATCGTCGTACCGGTGGTTTACGTGCTACTGCAGGCCCTTTTCACCATCGAACGCTCCGGCGACGACGAAGTCTCCGGCCTGCCGGTGACCCCCGAGGCGCAGCCTGAACTGTGGGCACTCGTCCACGAGCTCGCCGACGCCGTCGGCACCCGGCCGCCGGACGAGATCTACCTGGTGCCGCAGGTCAACGCGAGCGTCGAGGAGCAGACGCGGTGGCTCGGCCTGCGGGTGAAACGTCGCCGGTTGTTCATCGGTGCGCAACTGTTCGCCGGGCTGCGGACCGACCAGTTCCGCTCGGTGCTGGGCCACGAACTCGCGCACTACAGCAACCGCGACACCCGCTTCGGCGGCACGACTTACCGTGGCAGGCAGACGATCGGCCGAGTCGTGAACGGACTGAACGGCAGCACGTGGTTCGGCCATATGCTGCGGAAGTTGTTCCACGCCTATGCCAAGCTCTACTTCGCCGTGTCTATGCGGGTGAGCCGCGACCGCGAGCTCGCCGCCGACGCCGCGGCCGCCCGGGTCGCGGGCACCGCGGCGGCGAGCAGTGCGTTGCGCGAGGTCGAGGCGCTGGACGTCGTCTGGCGGTTCTTCCTGAACACCTATGCGACGATGGGCTGGAAGGCAGGCTATCTACCGGCCCGGCTGGCCGAGGGGTACCTCCACCTGCTGGCCGACGGCGGTCGCGCCGAGGAGATCGACAAGGTGCGGCGCAATCCCCCGAAGCACAAGACCTCCCCGTACGACAGCCACCCGCCCACTCTCGAGCGCATCGCACTGCTCGAAGCGGCGCCTGTCGTGCCGGTAGCGGAAGGCGGCGAGCGACCGGCGACCGAGATCCTGCGCGAGGCGGCCAAGACTCTCGACGCCACCCTGCTCACGGGCCTGTCGACCGAAGCCCGCCGGAAGAAGCCCACGGACTGGCCGACCCTCGTCGACGCCGCCACCCGCCACCAGTTCAGCGAGAACGCCACGAAGATCCTGCGCGGACGTTCGCCGCACGACCTGCTCGACGCACTCGACGCCGGCCGGCTTGACGACGTGGCCGACCCCGGCCTGAAGGTGCCCACCGGCGCCGGCGCTCGGGCCCGCCGCGAGCTTCTCGGCCAGTCCGTCCGCGAGCGACTGTCTACTGTGGTCGTCTCGGAACTCGCCACCGCCGGGCTCGCACACTGGACGCTCTCGTGGTCCGGGCCGGCCGAGCTGGCGCTCGACGAGCCGTACGACAAAGCACTCGACCCGGCGCTCGACGCCGCCGTCACCGGGGACACCGCCGGTCTGCGGGCGCTGCTGCCCGCGGCCGAACCCGACCCGATCCGTTCTTGAGAGGAAACCCATGGGACTCGTAAGCCTGCTGTTCAATCCGAGACGCCGGAAGACCGCGCTGGCGCTGGCGAAAGCCGCGCGGGAACGCGGCATGAGCGTGGCCGAGTTCACCGCTTCGCTCAGCCGTGAGGACCTGGCGCGATACGTCGCGCCGGACAAGAAGGCGCCAAAGGTCGAGATGCCCGACGTGGCGCTGTTCGGCCTGCCGCCGGACGCCGACGTCACGAGGGCCGACTTCATCCCCGACCGCGAGATCGACGAGGCCCGGCAGGCGCTCGTGACCGGCGGCTGGCAGCCGGCGGCGCAGCTGCTCTCCGAGATCGGTACCGACTGGGACCGGCGCGTCGTCCTCGTCCGCCACCTCGGTGAGGTCGTGGCGAACGACGAGATCGGGCTGGACCACTGGCAGAGCGAGCGGCCGCGCGACGCGGACGCCGCCGCCGTCAACGCCGAGAGTCTCGTGCAGCTGGCCTGGCAGGTCCGCAGCGGGCTGGGGGCCGAGCACGTGAGCCGCGAGCAGTTCCAGAAGTTCTTCGCCATCCTCGAGTCCGCCGTGCCCGCGGCCCGTGAGGCGGCGGCGCTGGCGCCCGAAAACCCGACGCCGTGGGTGACGATGCTGGCCGTCGCTCGCGGCCGGCAGTACGACAACGACGCGTTCCGCGAGGTGTGGGAGGAGCTGGTCGCCCGCGACCCGGTGAACCTGCCCGCGCACAGTTCCGCGCTGCAGTACTGGTGCGAGAAGTGGTTCGGGTCGCACGAGCTGATGTGGGCGTTCGCCGAGGAAGGCGCGGCGAAGCACCCGAAGCTGGCGGTTCTGCCGCTGGCCGCGGCGCACGAAGCGGAGTACCGCGGGGTCGAGGACGCGTGGCGGAACCCGCTGGTCGCGCCGGCCGTCGACCGGCTGCTGCCCTGGCTCGAAGGCGAGGGCCGCGACGCGCCGGGCACGGCGACGAGCCGGGCGTACGCCGCACGCGCGCTGGTGGAGCTCGGGCGCGGCGAAGAGGCCGTGGAACAGTTCCGGCACCTCGGCGTGCACGCGGACGCCAACATGTGGGCGTACGGCAAGAAGGGGCCGATCGTCGAGTTCCGCAAGATCCGGTACCTGGCCTGTCACCTCGCCGAAAAGGCGAAGTCCACAGTGGAGTGACGGAAACGTTGTCCCCGCCACGAGCGATATCCGACAGGACCGAGCTCGGCTGGGGAGGAGGTCCGGATGGCGCTGCGTGCCGTGGGGCTCCTGGTCGCGTTCTGGCTGGCGGTGGTCGTCCTCGTCGGCGGGTTCGTCGCGGCGGAGGCCGTGCTGTGCGTGGCGATGTCCCCCGCGTCGCTGGCCTTGCTCGTCGTGGTGCCGGGACTCGCGACGCTCGTGACGGCGATGTGCTCGCGCGCCGGCCCCACGCCGACGATCCGGCTCACGCCCGCGTCGACGCGGCTGTGGGAGCTGGTGCACTCCGCGGCGGACGACGTCGGCGTCGAGGCTCCGACGTCCGTCCAGCTCGACGCCGGCGTCGCGGTGGGGCTCGCGTCGCGCCGTCGGCTCGTCATCGGCGTCCCGTTGCTCGCGGCGGTGAACCCGGAGCAGCTGAGCGCTTTGGTGCGCCGCGCGCTCGGCGAGGACGTCCGCTTCCGGCCGGCGATCGCGTGGGGAGTGCGGTTCCTCTCTCGCACGCGCGACAGCCTGGCCCGCACGCCGCGGTGGAACGCGCCGGCCCGGCACGCGGTGCGGGCCTTCACCGGGTACTACCTGCGCGTCGCCGAACAAGCGCTGGCCGCGCCGGACTCGGCGGAGGTGCGGTGGGAACGCGAGGTGATCGAAGAGCTCTGGGAGCTGTTCCTGGTCCGCTACGCCGCGCTCGGCCTGCGAGCGGGATTCCTGCCTGCGCGGCCGATGGCGGGCTTCCGGCAGCTGCTCGACGCCGAGCTCCCCCTCGGCGACGAGGCTCGGGCCAGCGCGCTGCTCGCCGACGACGAGACGCTCGACCACGCCTTCGCGAAGCTGCTCTCCGAGGAGCAGCGCGCCATGCCGCGCGCTGACTGGGACACGCTCGCCGATCTGTCCCAGCGGCACGAGGTCACGCGCTCGGCCGAGGAGGTCCTCGGCGGCCTCACCCTCGGCGCGGCACTCGACCGGCTGGCCGCGGGTGAACTCGCGTTCCTCGCCGAGCCCGGCGTCGCGGACGTCGTGGCTTCCGTCCGCTACCGCCTGGCCCTCGTCGTCACGGCGGCCCTGGCGGATGTCGGAGTCGTGCGCTGGCGCATGGCGTGGCCCTGGCCGCCGGAGCTGGTCGTGGACGATCCGGGGGCGGAGGCGATCACGACCGCGCTCGACGAAGCCGCAGCGCTGACGCCGGAGGTGTTGCCGCTGCGGATGCTGCTCGTGGTTTCCGGTGTGTCGCCGGACTTCCGGCCGGTTCGGCAGGTGAGCTTGCCCCGATGACACAGGGCCGCCTTCCCGGAGGTAGACGGCCCTGTGCCACCCGAGAAAATCAGCGGTTGCTCGCCACCAGCTCCGCGATCTGCACCGCGTTCAACGCCGCGCCCTTGCGCAGGTTGTCCGTCGCCACGAACAGGGCCAGGCCGCGGCCGTCCGGCACACCGGGATCGGAGCGGATGCGGCCGACGAAGCTCGGGTCCTTGCCCGCGGCCTGCAGCGGCGTGGGCACGTCCGAGAGCTGCACGCCGGGCGCGACCGACAGCAGTTCCGTGGCCCGCTCCACCGAGATGGGCTGCGCGAACTCGACGTTGATCGACAGCGCGTGGCCGGAGAACACCGGGACCCGGACGCACGTGCCGGACACGAGCAGCTCCGGCAGGCCCAGGATCTTGCGGCTTTCGTTGCGCAGCTTCTGCTCCTCGTCCGTCTCGAACGAGCCGTCGTCGACGACGGAGCCGGCCATCGGCAGGACGTTGAACGCGATGGGCGCCACGTACTTGGCCGGGGCCGGGAAGTCCACGGCGGAACCGTCGTGGGTCAGGGCCGCGGCGCGGGAGGCGACGGCGTTGACCTGGGCGGCCAGCTCGTCGACGCCGGCGAGGCCGCTGCCGGACACGGCCTGGTACGTGCTCGTGATCAAGCGCAGCAAGCCGGCCTCGTCGTGCAGCGGCTTGAGCACCGGCATGGCCGCCATGGTGGTGCAGTTGGGGTTCGCGATGATCCCCTTGCGCGCCTCCTTGATGGCTTCCGGGTTGACCTCACTGACGACCAGCGGCACGTCCGGGTCGCGGCGGAAGGCCGACGAGTTGTCGATCACCGTCACGCCAGCGGCGGAGAAGCGCGGCGACTGCTCACGCGAAGTCGAGCCGCCCGCGGAGAACAAGGCGATGTCCAAACCGGACGGATCCGCGATGGCGGTGTCCTCGACCGTGATCTCCTCGCCCTGCCACGGAAGCTTCGTTCCCGCTGACCGGGACGACGCGAAGTAGCGCATCTCGTCCACCGGGAAACCGCGCTCCGCCAGCAGCTTCCGCATCACACCGCCGACCTGGCCGGTCGCCCCGACCACCCCGACGCGCAGACCGTTGCTCATCAGCGACCACTCCCCGCATACACGACGGCTTCTTCGTCGCCGCCGAGCTCGAACGCCTCGTGGATCGCGCGCACGGCGTCGTCGAGCTGCGCGTCGCGGATCAGCACCGAGATGCGGATCTCCGAGGTGTTGATGATTTCGATGTTGACGCCCGACTGCGCGAGCGCCTCGCAGAACGTCGCCGTGACACCGGGGTGCGAGCGCATCCCCGCGCCGACGAGCGAGACCTTGCCGACGTGGTCGTCGTACAGCACGGTCTCGAAGCCGATCTCGCCCTTGACCTTCTCGAGCTCCTGCACGGCCTTGGCGCCGTTGGCCTTCGACAGCGTGAACGTGATGTCGGTGCGACCCGAGATCGTGCTGGACACGTTCTGCAGCACCATGTCGATGTCGATCTCCGCGTCGGCGATCACGCGGAAGATCCGGGCGGCCGCCCCGGCGTGGTCCGGCACGCCGGTGACCGTGATCTTGGCCTCCGAACGGTCGTGTGCCACACCGGTGATCAGCGCTTGTTCCACGGGGATCTCCTCGATTGACCCGGTCACGGTGGTGCCCGGCTTGTCGCTGTAGGAAGAGCGGACTCGGATCGGCACGCCGTAGCGGCGCGCGTACTCGACCGAACGCAGGTGCAGGATCTTCGAACCGCTCGCGGCGAGCTCCAGCATCTCCTCGTACGGGATCGTGTCGAGTTTCCGCGCGTCCGGCACGATCCGCGGGTCGGCGGAGTACACACCGTCCACATCGGAATAGATCTCGCACACGTCGGCGCCCAGCGCGGCGGCGAGCGCGACGGCGGTGGTGTCCGAACCGCCACGGCCGAGCGTCGTGATGTCCTTGGTGTCCTGGGAAACACCCTGGAACCCGGCCACCAGCGCGATGTAGCCCTGCTCCAGCGCCTCCGTGACGCGGCTCGGCGTCACGTCGATGATGCGCGCGTTGCCGTGCACCGACGTCGTGACGACACCCGCCTGCGAACCGGTGAACGACCACGCCTCGGCGCCGTGCGCGGAAATCGCCATCGCGACCAGCGCGTTCGAGATGCGCTCACCGGCCGTGAGCAGCATGTCCATCTCCCGCTCCGGCGGCGCGGGGTTCACCTGCTGCGCCAGGTCGAGCAGCTCGTCGGTGGTGTCACCCATCGCCGAGCACACCACCACGACGTCGTTGCCCGCCTTCTTGGTGGCGACGATGCGTTCGGCGACGCGCTTGATCCGGTCGGCACTTTCCAGCGACGAGCCACCGTACTTCTGGACCACGAGGGCCACAGCCCGAACCTCCTTGACGGGCCGGGTCTGCTCCTGGTGGGCACCGAGGAGCCCCCGCGTCCCTTCACTTGGGCGAAAGCCTACCGGGGCCGAGGGCGCTCGCCACTCAATCGAGTGGCGGCGCACACCGATCGAGGGTGTGTCGGAAGTAAATCTTCCTTAACACCACCGAAATGTTCGAAGCCCTTCCTCCGGAGTGATGGAGAGCACTCCCGCCGTACTACGGTGCGGGACGTGCGCAAACCCGCCGAGACGAGCGTCCCCGTGAGCCAGGCCGTCGCCGAGCGCTGGAGCCCCCGCGCCTTCGACGCGACCGCCGAGGTATCCCCGCAGGAACTGACCGCTTTGCTGGAGGCCGCGCGCTGGGCGCCGTCCTTCGGCAACACCCAGCCCGCGCGCTACCTCGTGGGCCGGCGCGGCGACCCCACGTTCGCCCGGATCCTGGCCGCGTTGAACACCGGCAACCAGGCGTGGGCGTTCCGCGCGGGTGTGCTGCTCGTCGGCGTGATGGTGACCACCAACGAGAAGGGCGAGGTCCCCTACGCCGAGTACGGCCTGGGCCTGGCGAGCGAGAACCTGGTGTTGCAGGCCGTGGAGCTCGGCCTGATCGCGCACCAGATGGCGGGCTTCTCCCCCGACGCGGTCCGCTCGTCGTTCGGATTGCCGGAGGTCGCCGTGCCGCGGGTGGCCATCGCGGTGGGCCACGCCGCCGAGGCCGCCGTGCTGGAGGACGAGCGGCGCATCGAGCGGGAGCTGAAGCCGCGGCAGCGGATTCCGCTGAGTGAGTTCGCGTTCAGTGGTGAATGGGGCACGCCCGCGCTGGGTGACGCGCGGCACGACTGATCGCATTCACTTCGCACCGCTAAGTAATGTCGCTCGATCAGGGAACCGCTGATCGGGGCACCGCATCGAAGCCCGCACACACTGGGTGGACATGAGGAGAAAACGACATGCGTAGTCGTGTGCTGGCGGTCCTGGGGGTCTCCGCGGCGGTGCTGGCGCTGGCCGGCTGTGCGGGTGAGACGGGCGGCACGCCTTCGGCCGCGTCCGGCGCCCCCGCGCCGAGCCAGAGCAGCAGCAGCGCGAGCGCTCCCGAGACGAGCAATTCCGCGTCGTCGGGCGGCACGGGGAACACGTCGTCGGCCGGCGGTTTCACTCAACAGGGCACCAAGCTGAAGCTGGGCGACAAGGCGATCGTGCCGTTCAAGTCGGAGGACAAGACGGGCTCGATCGGTGTCACGGTGAAGTCGATCGACAAGGGCACCGAGGCCGACCTCGCGCCGCTCGACCTGGGCGACAAGGCGAAGGGCATGACGCCGTACTACGTGCGCGTCACCGTCTCGAACGAGAGCGGCACGGACTTCTCCTACAGCTCGCTCGGGCTGATGAACGCCCTGCTCCCCGACGGTTCCGAAGCGCAGGGCGTGTCCGTGATCGGCACGTTCGACAAGTGCGACAGCGGCGACGCGGGCAAGGACTTCACCACGAAGGGCGCCACGTACGAAAGCTGCGTGCTCGCGGTGGCGCAGGCCGGCACGACGGTGACCGGCGCGTCGTACGACGAGGGCGACTACAGCGACCAGGCTCCGGGCACGGACTACGGCAGCAAGCCGATCACCTGGCAGAGCTGAACCGGGCTGACCTGAACCGGGCTGTCCTAAGTCCGTGCGAACGGGCCGTTCGCGCCACGGCGGGAACGGCCCGTGACCGCGGTCAGGAAGAGATCCCGCCGATGCGACGGAGGATCTTCGCGACGATCCCGGACACCACGAGCCAGAAGATCGCCGCGATGCCGTAGTTGACCAGCACCCTGAGTTTCGCGTCACTCGGGGTGAAGAGGTCCTTGAAGCCGATCGAGAGGAAGTCGGCCCAGCTTCGGACGAACGAGACGATTCCGTTGTCCGGATTGGCCTCGCCGACGGTGAAGATCACGTGCAGCACGAGGATCGCGGCGAAGATCAGCCCGACCCACCGCACGAGCGTGGCGACGAAGGAAAACGCCTGCTCACGGGTGCGCCGCCAGTCGATCTCGGCGCGCTTCGGCCGCGACTCGGTCTCCGTGTCGGGTGCCTCTTCGGCGTGCTCGCCCATGCTCGGCAGTCTGACACGTCACACCCCCGCCCGCTACCCGCTGGTAACACCCGGCGGGCACCGGAAGTAACAGTTCGATCGCGGAGGCGACTTCACAACGGCCGCGTTCCGTGGTTAAGGTGACCTCGTGGCGCGTGCTCTCCTGCTTCGCTGCCGC
Organism: Amycolatopsis sp. NPDC005232; assembly: GCF_040607795.1. Classification (NCBI taxonomy): domain Bacteria; kingdom Bacillati; phylum Actinomycetota; class Actinomycetes; order Pseudonocardiales; family Pseudonocardiaceae; genus Amycolatopsis; species Amycolatopsis sp. NPDC005232. The sequence goes on from NZ_JBEXHL010000040.1 coordinate 45,187, forward strand.
GACGGGGCCTGACCAGACCGGCTCCTCGTCGCGGGGCTTTGTGGTGCCGGTCGTAAGCACCCACCTCGTCAGGAGACGTCTTCACCCATGGCCACGAACGACCCCCGCACGAGCACTTCCCGCGTTCGCACGCCGTCGCGCCCGGCGCCCGCGGACCAGCCCCGCTGGAACCCGCAACGCGGCACGTCGATGCCCGTCCACCGCTACAAGCCCTGGTACGAGCTGATCGAGAACATCGAGCTGCCCGACCGCACCTGGCCCGAGAAGCGCATCGAGCGCGCGCCGCTGTGGTGCGCGGTGGACCTGCGTGACGGCAACCAGGCCCTGATCGACCCGATGTCGCCGGCGCGCAAGCGCAAGTTCTTCGACCTTCTCGTACGCATGGGTTACAAGGAGATCGAGGTCGGGTTCCCCGCCGCGTCGCAGACCGACTTCGACTTCGTCCGCGAGATCATCGACGAGGGCGCGATCCCGGACGACGTGAGCATCCAGGTGCTGACCCAGTGCCGTCCGGAGCTGATCGAGCGCACGTTCAAGTCGCTCGAGGGCGCGCCGCGCGCGATCGTGCACATCTACAACTCGACGTCGATCCTGCAGCGCCGCGTGGTGTTCCGTGAGGAGCGCGAGGGCATCAAGAAGATCGCGACGCAGGCCGCGGAGATGGTCGTCGAGCTGGCCGCGAAGCAGCCGGACACCGACTTCCGCTTCCAGTACTCGCCGGAGTCCTACACCGGCACGGAGCTGTCGTACGCGCTCGAAGTCTGCAACGCCGTCACCGAGATCTGGCAGCCGACGCCGGAGAAGCCGGTGATCCTGAACCTGCCGGCGACCGTCGAGATGGCGACGCCGAACGTCTACGCCGACTCGATCGAGTGGATGAGCCGCAACCTGGAGCGCCGCGACTCGGTGATCCTGTCGCTGCACCCGCACAACGACCGCGGCACCGGCATCGCCGCCGCCGAGCTGGGCTACCAGGCGGGCGCCGACCGCATCGAGGGCTGCCTGTTCGGCAACGGCGAGCGCACCGGCAACGTCGACCTCGTCGCGCTGGGCATGAACCTGTTCAGCCAGGGCATCGACCCGCAGATCGACTTCTCCGACATCGACGAGATCAAGCGCACCGTCGAGTACTGCAACCAGCTGCCCGTGGCCGAGCGCACGCCGTGGGGCGGTGACCTGGTGTTCACCGCGTTCTCCGGCAGCCACCAGGACGCGATCAACAAGGGTCTCGACGCGATGAAGGACGCCGCCGACAAGGCCGGCGTACCCGTGGACGAGTACCCGTGGGAGGTCCCGTACCTGCCGATCGACCCGAAGGACGTCGGCCGCACGTACGAGGCCGTGATCCGCGTGAACTCGCAGTCGGGCAAGGGCGGTGTCGCCTACATCATGAAGGCCGAGCACCAGCTCGACCTGCCGCGGCGCCTGCAGATCGAGTTCTCCAAGGTGGTCCAGGCCTACACCGACACGGAGGGCGGCGAGGTCGACCCGGCCACGATGTGGAACGCGTTCTCCAAGGAGTACCTGGAGTCGCGCACCCCGCTGGAGCTGGTGCGCCAGCGCGTGACCGACAACGGCGGCGGCGAGTACGACATCGAGGCCACGGTGACCGTCGAGGGCGACGAGCACGACATCACCGGCCGCGGCAACGGTCCCATCGCGGCATTCTTCGACGCCCTGTCGACCGTCGGCTTCGACCTGCGGCTCCTGGACTACAGCGAACACACCCTGACCCCGGGCGACGACTCGCGCGCCGCGTCGTACATCGAGTGCGCGATCTCCGACCGCGTGTTCTGGGGCGTGGGAATCGACCCGTCGATCGTGACGTCGTCGCTGCGCGCGGTGGTGAGCGCGGTCAACCGCGCGAACCGCTGATGTCGTTGCGGTGAAAGCGGAGAGGCTGGTCGCGCTGCTGTTCACGCTGCAGCGCCGCCGCAGCGCGACCGCCTCTGAGCTCGCCGCGGAGCTGGGCGTTTCGGAACGCACGATGCACCGCGATCTGGCGGCCTTGCGAGACGCCGGCGTTCCACTGTGGACGGAGCAGGGCCGGCACGGCGGCTTCCGTCTCGTCGACGGTTGGCGGGCGGGGCTCGACGGGCTGACCGCGCGGGAAGCCGTGGCGCTGTTCGCGTTGGGCGCGCCGGAAGCGTTGGCGGGGCTGGGGTTGGACACCGCCGGGAGTGCCGCGCGGGCGAAGGTTTCGGCGGGGATGCCCGCCGAGCTGCGGGAGCACGCGGCGCTGGTGGCCGGGCGGTTTCACCTCGATGCGCCGGGGTGGTTCGGTGGCGCCGACCAGCCGGCGGCGTTGAGCACGGTTTCGCGCGCGGTCTGGACGCAGCGGCGGCTCGCGATTTCCTATCAGCGCAAGGACAAAGTCGCCGACCGGGTGCTGGAGCCGTTGGGGCTCGTGTTGAAGGCGGGGGTCTGGTACCTGGTGGCGCGGGTCGAGAACGCCTACCGCACGTATCGCGTCTCCCGGATCCTTGACGCCGACGAGCTCGCCGAAGAGTTCGACCGCCCCACCGATTTCGACCTCCCGACCTGGTGGCGCACTTCTTCCGCGACCTTCGAGCAAGTCTCCCGCCCAGTGCGCGTCCGCGCCCGCCTGAACCGCCTCGCCATCCGCGAACTCCGCCGCGTCTTCGGCGGCGAACACCTCGCGGACACCGTCCTCTCCCTGGCCGAACCAGACTCCGACGGCTGGGCGCCGGCGGAACTCGCGCTTGAGGGCGGCGAGATCGCCCTCGGTCAACTGGTGGCCCTCAGCCCCGGCATCGAAGTCCTCGACCCACCGGACCTCCGCGCCGCCCTGGCCGACATCGGCACCGAACTCGCCGCCCGCAACGCTCCGCAATAACCGCCTTATCGACCGGTTTGCCCCCACCGGCCCGGAGACAGGCCACCGGCCCGGAGACAGGCCCCCGCCCTCCCAAGGGGGGCGCGCCCATGTCCATTCTATCGGCCACCCCCGACAAAACCCGGTGGTCGCGCCGTTGAAGGCCCAGCTGTCCACAACTCGACTCGCCTGTGGACAACCGCCACGCTCAGCGGTAGCCGCTCACGTCCGCCGGCTTGCCGGCGTCCGCCACCTCCACCAGGTAGCGCCACGCGTCCGGGCGGCTGCCGTCCACGTCGTCGATCGAGTAGGCCTGGGCGAGTTGGCCGCTGCTCACCGTTTGGCCCGACCAGCGAGCGCGGTCCGGGTCCGCGGCCAGCGCGACGATCGCCCGGCCGCCATAGGCCGGGGATTCCGAGATGGCGAAGTGCGGCACCTCGGCCACCGCGTCTCGCCACGTGGCTTCCGTGACGCCGTAGATCTCCAGCATGGCCTCGGAACGCAGGTAGCCCGGGGTGAACGCGACGGCCGTGCAGCCGAACGGCGCCAGCTCGGCCGCCTCGCCGATCGCCAGCGGGTGGGCCGAGGACTTCGCCAGGTAGAACGGCAGCGAGGTCCCCGCCCGATACCGCGCGTTGTACGACGCGGTGCCGTCCGTCAGCTCCACCACCAGCCCACCCGGGCGGTCGATCATCAGCGGCAGCAGGTAGTGGCTGGTGATGAGGTGTGCGTCGATCGCCAGGCGGATCATGCGCAGGCCCGCGTCCAGCGAGTGTTCCCAGACGGGCTTGCCCCATTCCAGGTGGCGGTCGCCGCCCCAGAGGCCGTTGACGAGGATGTCCAGGTGGTCCAGCCGAGAGGCCAGAGCCGCGACCTCGGAGGGCACCAGGTGGTCGACGCGGATGGCCTCGCCGTGGCCACCCGCCTCCTCGATCAGAGAGACCGTCTCCTCGATCGTCTCCGGACGGTCCACTTCGGACCGCTCAGACCCCGAAGTACGGCCGGTCACGTAAACGAAGGCTCCCGCCCGCCCCAGCTCTACGGCGATCGCTCGGCTGGCACCGCGCGTGCCACCCGCGACGAGGGCGATCTTTCCCAAAAGGTTCATACGGACCACGGTCCCGGTTAACCATGACACCCGCTGTCATGGTTGACCCAAGCTGTGTACCGCCTGTGCCTTTCTGTGAGTACTCGGTGAACGGGACTCATCCGCCCGCGCACAGCGGTTAATGGGAGTGTGAACGCAACGACGGCAGGGCTCGTGGTGCTGTTCGTCGTCTCGCTGGTGCCCCTGCTGCCCACCGAGGTGACGATCCTCGGCATGGGCATCGCGGCCGCGCAAGGCGGGACGTCGCTGGCCGTGGTGATCGCCGTCGCCACCGCCGGGTGCCTGGTGGGCGACCAGGCCCTCTACGCACTGGGCCGCTTCGGCGGCGCGCGCGTGCTGATGCGTCTCAGCCGGCGCCGCAAGATGGCCGCCGGACTGGCCTGGCTCGACGGCCGCCTCCAACGCCACCCGCGCCCGATCCTGGTCGTCGCACGCTGGCTGCCCTCGGGCGGCACGGTCGGCGCGCTGCTGGCCGGCTCGCTGCGCTGGCCGATGGGCGAGTTCTTCAGCGCGTCGGCGATCGGCATCACGCTGTGGACGTCGTACGTCGCCTTCCTCGGTTACGCCGGCGGCGAGCTCATCGACGAGCCGGTGGTCAGCATGCTGCTCTCCTTCGGCGTCGCGACGTTGCTGGGCGTGGCGATCACGTTCGGCGTCCGCCGCGGCGCCCGGAGCTAACCCGTCAACGCCGCCACTTCCTCGCGCAGCTGGGCGATCACCGTCGCCACCGCCGGCCGCGACAACGCACCCCGCCGGCACACCACCTCGACCAGCCGCGCAGCGCGGATCCCCGCCAGCGGACGCCCGACCAGACCACTGCCCCGGCGCGTGTCCATCGTGTAGCGCGGCAGCAGCGCGATGCCGTGCCCCGCCGCGACGAGCCGCTCGGTGATGCGGAAATCGTTGATGCGCTGGACGATCTGCGGCCGCACCCCCGTCCGCACGGTCAGCGACCGCAGCACGTCGTCCACCGGAAATCCGTGGTCCACGGAGATCCAGCGTTCGTCGGCGAGGTCCGCGAGATCCACCCGGCGCCGCCGCGCCAACACGTGCCCCGCGGGCAACGCGACGTCCAGTGGCTCCCGCAGCAGCGGTACCACCTCGAGCCGGTCGGAGGTGAACTCGCCGGCGTGCTCGTCCCGGTGCGTCACGACCACGTCGTAGTCCGCGACCAGTCCCGGCACGTCCGAAGGCGTCATGTCGACGTCGCGGACGTCCACCTCCAGACCGTCGAACGCCGCGACGCGCGTCAGCAGCCCCGGCAGCAGCATCAGCCCCGCCGACTGGAAAATCGCGATCCGCACCCGCCCGCGCGGCGCACTTCGGTACGTGTCGAGCTCGGATTCCGCCCGATCCAGCGCGGCGAGCACCTCGTCGGCGCGCCCGACGAGCGCCCGGCCGGCGTCGGTGAGCCGCAGACCGCGGCCGTCCGGCTCGGTCAGCGGCAGGCCGACCTCCGTCTGAAGCGCGCGCAGCTGCTGCGACACCGCCGAAGGGGTGCAGTGCAGCGCCCTCGCCGCGGCCGTCACGCTGCCGCGGTCCGCGAACTCGCGCAATGTCCGGAGTCTTCCCAGGTCCACCATGTCCACCTTTACCGATCCGACCAAAAGCAGGCGGGTACCCAACCGGACGTCACGTGTCTGGCAACCATTCCCGCCGTGACTGTGGTCGGGTCGGTAAACAACAACACTATTTGAAGGAGGGCTACATAGTCAGTGCAGTTTTTCTCGCTGGTCCTTCACGATCCGCGCCTGCACAGTGGAGGACATGCCCGCACGTGACCGTCTCCTCGCTGTGCTCGTCGCGGTGCTGTGGGGCTGCAACTTCCTCGCCATCCACGCCGCGCTGGGCCAGTTCCCGCCGATGTTCGCCGGCGCACTGCGGTTTGTGCTGATCGCGATCCCGACGATCCTGTTCGTGCCGTGGCCCAAGGTGAAGCTGCGCTACCTGCTCGGCTACGGCCTCGGGTTCGGCACCGGCCAGTTCGCGTTCCTGTTCGTCGCCATGGACCTCGGTATGCCGACGGGCTTGGCCTCGCTGGTGCTGCAGGCGTCCGCGCCGTTCACCGTGCTGCTCGGCGCCGTGCTCCTGCGCGAACGCGTGTCCGCCCGCCAGCTCACCGGCATCCTGCTGGCCGTCGCCGGCATGACGGCGATCGCGTGGCAGCAGTCCTCGCACGCCGCGCTGCTGCCGGTGATCCTGACGCTGCTGGCCGCGCTGAGCTGGGCGTTCGGCAACCTCGCGGTGCGCCGCGCGACGCCCGACAACCCGGTGCACCTCATGCTGTGGATGTCCGTGGTGCCGCCGCTGCCGATGCTGGCGCTGTCGTTCGTCTTCGAAGGCCCGACGGCCGGCTGGCACTCGCTCACGACGCTCGGCACCACCACCGGCCTGATCGGCGTCGCGGGCATGGCCTACGTGATCGTGTTCGGCACCGTCGTGGGCTCCGGCATCTGGACGACACTCATGAAGCACCACCCCGCCGGCGTCGTCGCGCCGTTCTCGCTGCTCGTGCCGGTGGTCGGGCTCACGGCGTCGTACTTCGTGCTCGACGAGGTGCCGACCGTGCTCGAGATCGTCGCCGCGGCCGTGGTCATCGGCGGGGTGCTGCTGGGGAGTCTTCGCCGCAAGCCCGTGGAGCTGCCCGACGAAGATCTGCTACCCGCCGGGGCCTGAGGCCGGCGGGGCGAGGCGGGCGTCGAGCTGGCTCCACGCGGCGAGCGCCACCAGCCCGGCCAGCCCGAACACCGCGGGCAGCCCGATTCCGGACGCCGCCGCCCCGGCCAAGGGTGACGCCGCGGTCTGCCCGACGCCGAGGCCGACGAACGACCAGGTGACCCCGCGAGCCGGACGCGTGGGGAACAGGCGGGCGGCCCACAGGATGCACAGCCCGGTCAGGGCCATGTACGTGCTGCCGAACAGTGCGCTGGACACCAGCGCGCCAGGCAGGCCAGGTCGTGGCAGAGCGAGCAGCGCGAGGCCGGCCGCCGCCAGCGTCCACGTGACGAGGTTGGCGGTCCGCAGCCCGACGCGCTCGGCGGCCGGCCCGGCCAGTCCGCCGAGCAGCCCGGCCACGCCGATCGTGAACCAGCACCAGGTCGCCGCGGCCGGGCTCAGGCCCGTCGCGGTGAGCCGGGAGCTGGAGAACGTCCAGTACGGCGCGCTCGTCGCTCCGATGAGGACGGAGTTGACCACGAGCGGCGTCAGGCCGTGGACCGGCGTGGACTTCGCCGGAAGCTCGGCGGACGCGGGCGGGCGCGGCAACGTCCGCCAGGCGAGCACCGTCATCGCCGCGGCGAGCACGGCGAAGCCGGCCCAGATCGAAGACCAGCCGAACGCCAGCAGCGGCGTGAACGCCGACGCGGCCAGCCCGAGCCCGGTCCCGGTGTTGGCCCAGGTCTGCGCCCGGACCCGGTGGCGCACTCCGACGGTTTCCCCGATCAGCTGCGCGACGCCGGGCGAGACCAGGCCCGCGCTCCCGCCCGCGAGGACGATCCCGGCGCCGAACACGGCCACGTTCGGCGCGGCGGCCATGAACCCGAGCCCCACTGCCGCCAACGCGCCGGCAAGCAGCACGGTGGCGCGCGCGGATCGCGTGGCCGTGCGCAGGGACAGCAGCAGCCCGACGCCGTAGCCCGCGGTGGACAGTCCGCCGAGCACGCCGACGCCGACGTTCGTGAGCCCGAACGTCTCGCCGAACCGGGGCACGAACAGCCCGTAGGCGTAGCGCGCGAATCCGTAGCAGAGCGCGATCACGCCGGCGCCGACCGCGGCGGTGGACCACCACCGCGCGGTTGTCTCCTCGCTGATCCCGACCACGCTTGCAACCAAACAGACAGGTCTGTCTGTTGTCAACCGATGCTATTATTTGGACTGGTCAGAATAAGACCGAACAGTCTGGAGGAGTTGTGAGCCGGACCCGGCCCGGCGACGCGGGAGCCAAGGTGCTCAAGGCCGCGTCGACGTTGTTCTACCGCGACGGCATCCACGCCGTGGGCGTCGACACCGTGGCGGCCGAGGCGGGCGTGACGAAGGCCGCGCTCTACGGCAACTTCGGTTCGAAGAGCCGGCTCGTCGTCGCCTACCTGCGCGAGCGGGACCGGCAGTGGCAGGAGGAGATCGACCGGATCACGGCCGGGCACACCGATCCGGCCGACCGGGTCCTGGCGGTGTTCGACGCCTACGAAGCCTGGCTCTCCCGCGACGGCTACCGCGGCTGCGGCTTCCTCAACGCCACCTCGGAGTTCCCCGATCCGGCCGACCCGGTGCGCGAAGTCGTCCGCCACCACAAGACCGCGCTGCACGGCTACCTGCTGACGCAGCTCCGCCGCATCAGGCCCGAGCCCGCCGAAACCGTGGCCGACGAGCTGATGCTGTTGCTGGAAGGCGCCGCGGTCACGTCGGTCGTCACCCAGGCCTCGCGGCCGTTCCACACGGCGAAGCGGCTCGCGTCGACGCTGATCTCCCCGCCGGCGAACTAGGCGACCGCGTCGTCCTTCTGCTCCGCCTGCACCTCGTGGTTGCGCGACATGCGCTTCTTCAGCACCAGCGTCACGACCACGCCGATCACCAGCGCCGCGCCGAGGCCGGCCCACTGGAAGCCCTTGAGCCACTTGTCCGCGACCACGCCGAGGTAGTAGATCAACGCGGTGGTGCCGCAGGCCCAGACGATGCCGCCGAGCGCGTTGGCGATGAGGAAGCGCGGGTAGTGCATGTTCAGCGAACCCGCGAGCGGGCCGGCGAGGATGCGCAGCACGGCGACGAAGCGGCCGAAGAACACGGCCCACATACCGCGTTTGTGGAACATCCGTTCGGCGTTCGCGATGTGTTGCGGACCGAAGTGTTTGGGGAACTTCCGGCCGGCCCAGTCGAAGAGACGTTTCCCGCCCTTGCGGCCGATCAGGTACCCGATGCTGTCGCCGATGATGGCACCCGCGCTGGCCAGGATGCCGATCCACAGCGGGTTGAGGCCACTGTGCGACGAGGCGAGCAGCGCCGCGCTCACGAGCACGATCTCGCCGGGCAGCGGAATCCCGAGGCTCTCGACCATCACGACGAGCCCCACGAGGAGGTAGACCGACAGCGGAGGGATCGCCTCCAGCACGTGGTCGATGTTCACTGCGCCTACCCCCTGCGGCTTGCCGGTTTTGTGCCTGCTCTCCGCAGACTACCGGGGGCCCTGGTGCGCAGGCGTCACCCTTCAGTCGGGGGCCGGGTCCGACTTGAGTAAGGGTTTTCCGGACATACTGTACTTTTCGGACTCCAATCCGACCACAGTCACGGCGGGAATGGTTACCACTCACGGTTACGTCCGGTTGCGTGCCCGCCTACTTTTGGTCGGATTGGCACCGGGCGAAGCTCTCGCTTCGAGGTGCCTGCGCTCGGGCAAGCTCAACGTCCGCCGGGCCGCCGCGGCGTAGAACTCCCGGGCGGCTTCGAGATCACCCGCGAGCTCCAGCAGGTGCGCGCGGACGACGTCGACACGGTAGTGGTCCGGCGGTTCGGCGGCGTCGAGCTCGGCCAGCGCGACGGTCGGGCCTTCGACCATCGCGAGCGCCACGAGCCGGTTGAGCGTCACCATCGGTCCCGGCGCGACCTGGCGCAGCAGGTCGTAGAGCAGCAGGATCTGGGGCCAGTCGGTGTCCTCGGCCGAAACCGCCTCGCCGTGGACGGCGGCGATCGCGGCCTGCAGCTGGTACGGACCGACCGGCGCGGTCGCGAGCGCGTGGGTGATCAGCGCCGTGCCCTCGGCGATGGCGTAGGCGTCCCACCGCGAACGGTCCTGCTCCGCGAGGGGGACCATCGTGCCGCCGGGCCCCAGGCGAGCGGCCCGGCGCGCGCCGGTGAGCAGCATCAACGCGAGCAAGCCGGTCACCTCACCATCGTCCGGGAGCTCGGCGTGCAGCTGCCGTGTGAGCCGGATGGCCTCGGCCGTGAGCTCCACGCGGTCGACGGCCGAGCCCGCGCTGGCCGTGTGCCCCTCCGTGAACACCAGGTACAGCACCTGCAGCACGGCGGCGACGCGAGCGGGCCGCTCGTCCGCCGGCGGCAGGCTGAACAACGTGCCCTTCACCTTCTGCTTCGCGCGGCTGATGCGCTGGCCGATCGTCGGCTCCGGCACGAGGAACGCCCGCGCGATCTCGGCCGTCGTCAGGCCGCCGACCGCGCGCAACGTCAGCGCGACCTGCGAAGGCCGCGTCAACGCCGGGTGGCAGCAAAGCAGCAGCAACGTGAGCGTGTCGTCCACGGCGGGCGCTGGATCCGGGTCGGGTGGCGCCAGCGCGGCCACCGTCTCCTCACGCCGTTGCCGGGCGGAATCACTGCGCCACAGCTCGATCCGCCGCCGTGAAGCCGTGGTGATGAGCCACGCCTTGGGGTTGTCCGGCACGCCGTCGCGCGGCCACTGCACCGCGGCGGCGAGGAGGGCCTCCTGCACGGCGTCCTCGCACGTGTCGAACCCGCCGTAGCGGCGCACGAGCGCGGTGAGGACCTGCGGCGCCAGCTCGCGCAGGAGGCCCTCGATCACAGGTCCGCCAGGTCGAAGTCCACGTCGCCGGTCAGGCCCATCACGGGCCGGACCTCGATCGTCGCGTACGGCGCCTCCGGGATCCGCGCCGCGATCTCCAGCGCGCGCTCCTCGGAGTCGCATTCCAGCAGGTAGAAGCCGGCGAGCTGCTCCTTGATCTCCGCGAACGGGCCGTCGGTGGTGCTCACCTCGTCGTCGCGCACGATGACCTGCTTCGTGAGCTCGGGCGCGGCCAGCCGTTCGGACACGATGCGCTCGCCGGAGCCATCGAGGTCGTCGTTGAACTCGACGTACGCGCGCAGGCCCGCGGCCTTCTGCTCGTCACTCATCCCCGCCCACGCCGCGCGCGAAGCCGGGTTGCCGTAGATCAGGACCAAGTACTTCATCGGGTGCCTCCTCGAAATCGTCTTCACCCGGATGTCGAAGCCACGCCGACGGCTTCGACGTCCCCCGTGAAACCCGAAGAACCCAAGGAGAGCACAAAATGTCCGAGAACGAGATCCGCGACCTGCTGGCCGAGCGCACCGCCGCCATGTACGCCAAGGACCCCGCGCGCCTGGTGGCGGGCTACGCCGAGGGTGCCGTGAAGTTCGACCTGGCGCCGCCGCTGCGCACCACCGGCGCGTCCGCGGAATTCCTCACGAAGTGGTTCGGCACGTTCGACAGCCCGGTGACCTACGAGTACACCGAGGTCGAAGTGACCGAGTCCGGCGACCTGGCCCTCACCACGGCGCTGGCGAAGATGTCGGCCGTGCCGGCGGGGATGAGCGAACCGTTCACGCTGTGGTTCCGCTCGACGCTGGCCTTCCGTCGCGTCGACGGCGCGTGGCGGATCGTGCACGAGCACAGCTCGACGCCGTTCCACATGGACGGTTCGTTCCGGGCGGCCATCGATCTGCAGCCGTAAACGCGGTGAAGGGCACCTCGAGGAGATCGAGGTGCCCTTCACGCCCGGCGATTACAGGATTTCGGTGACCGAGCCGATGTCCGGCGCCGCGTCCGGGTTGAGCACCCCGGTGAGCTCCACCAGTTCGGGCTCCACGTCGTGCGGCTGGATGCGGCCGTCGCGGATTTCCTCGGCGTAGTGGCAGGCCACGCGGTGCCCGGCGCCGATCTCGCGCAGCTGCGGCCGGTCGGTGTCGCACAGGCTCGGCTGCCGCCACGGGCAGCGTGTGTGGAAACGGCAGCCGGTCGGCGGGTTCGCCGGCGAAGGCAGGTCGCCCGCGAGCAGGATCTGCTCGCGGGTGTCCTCCACGAGCGGGTCCGGCACGGGAATCGCCGAAAGCAGCGCTCGCGTGTACGGGTGCAGCGGGTTCTCGTACAGCTCCGCCGAGGTGGTCTCCTCCACCAGCGCGCCCAGGTACATCACGCCGATGCGGTCGGAGATGTGCCGGACGACCGCGAGGTCGTGGGCGATCACCACATACGTCAGGCCCAGCTCGTTCTGCAGGTCCTCCAGCAGGTTCACGACCTGCGCCTGCACCGACACGTCGAGCGCGGAAACCGGCTCGTCGGCCACGATCAGGTCCGGCTCCACGGCCAGCGCCCGCGCGATGCCGATGCGCTGGCGCTGCCCGCCCGAGAACTCGTGCGGGTACTTGCGCAGCGCCGTCTCGGGCAGGCCGACCGCGCCCAGCAGCTCACGCAGCCGCTGGTCCGTGGCCGCCTTGTCCTTGGCCAGCCCGTGCGCGCGCATGCCTTCGAGCAGGATGGACTCCACCGGCTGCCGAGGGTCCAAACTGGACATCGGGTCCTGGAAGATCATCTGCATACGTCGGCGCGCCTTGCGCAGCTTCTCGCCCTTGAGCTGGGCGACGTCCGTGCCGTCGAACACGACCTTGCCGGCCGTCGGCTCGTTGAGCCGCAAGATCGCGCGGCCCAAAGTGGACTTGCCGCAGCCGGACTCGCCGACCAGCCCGTAGGTCTCGCCGCGGCGGATCGACAGGTCGACCCCGTCCACCGCGTACACGTGCCCGACGGTGCGGTCGACCACGATGCCGCGCTTGATCGGGAAGTGCACCTTGAGGTCGGTGACCTCCAGCAGGACGTCGTCCTGCGGCTCGTCGAGCACGTCGGTCATCGGATCCCTCCTGCGGTGGCCACGGCGGGCTTCACCGGGTTGTGGCAGCGCAGCAGGCCGTTGCGATCGGGCACGAGCTGCGGCGAACGCTCCTGGCAGACCTCCAGCGCGTGGGGGCAGCGCGGCGCGAAAGCGCACCCGCCGTCCCACGGGATGTTGTCGGACACGGAGCCGGGGATCGGCACGAGCTTCTCGCCCCGGCCCACGTCGAGGCGCGGGATCGAGGCCAGCAGCCCGTGGGTGTACGGGTGCCTCGGCTCGGCGAACAGCGCGTGGCGCTCGGCGCGCTCCACGATTTTGCCGCCGTAGAGCACGTTGACCTCGTCGCAGAGGCCGGCGACGACACCGAGGTCGTGCGTGATCATGATCAGCGCGGTGCCGGTGTCCTGCACGAGTTCCCGCAGCAGCGCGAGGATCTGCGCCTGAATGGTCACGTCGAGCGCGGTCGTCGGCTCGTCGGCGATGAGCAGCCGCGGCCGGCACGCGAGCGCGATCGCGATGAGCGCGCGCTGGCGCATCCCGCCCGAAAGCTGGTGCGGGTACTCGGAAAGCCGCCGCGTCGGGTCGGGGATGCCGACCTTGTCGAGCAGGTCCGCCGCCTCGACTTTCGCCTTGCTGCGCGACATCCCGCGGTGGCGTTCGAGCACCTCGGTGATCTGCAGCCCGATCGGGATCACGGGGTTGAGCGAGGACAGCGGGTCCTGGAACACCATGCCCAGGTCGCGCCCACGCCGGTCGCGCATGTCGCGGTCGGAGATCTTCAGCAGGTCGGTGCCCTCGAACGACACCGAACCGCTGACCTTGTTGCCGCGCCTGGCCAGCAACCGCATGATCGCCAGCGACGTCACGGACTTGCCGCAGCCGGACTCGCCTACGAGCCCCACCGTCTGGCCGGGTTCGACGTCGAAGCTGACGCCGTCGACCGCGGTGAACGGCTTCTCACCGCGGCGCTGGAACACGACCGTGAGGTCGCGGACTTCGAGGAGTGCCATGGGTTACCGCCGGTTCTTCGGGTCGAGGGCTTCACGCAGGGACTCGCCGAGCAGCGTGAACCCGAGCGCCACCACGATGATCGCGATTGCCGGGTAGTACGCGAGCTCCGGGCGGATGTCGAGGAACTGGCGCGAGGCGTTGCCCAGCATCAGCCCCCACTCCGCACGCGTCGGGTCCGGGTCGCCCAGACCGAGGAACGACAGCGCCGCGGCCTCCAGGATCGCAGTGGCCAGCGTGAGCGTGGCCTGCACGATCACGGGGCCCAACGAGTTGGGCAGCATGTGGCGGAAGACGATCGTGCCGCGTTTGACGCCGAGCGACGTCGCGGCCAGCACGTGGTCGGCTTCCCGTTGCGCCAGCATGGAACCGCGCAGCAGCCGCGCGAAGATCGGCACGCCGATGATCGACACGGCCAGGATCACCGTCCACTGGCTCGGCTTCGCGAACAGCGCCGCGATCGAGATCGCCAGCAGCAGCGACGGGAACGACAGCAGCACGTCGACCAGTCGCATGAGGACGGTGTCGACCCAGCCGCCGAACGCACCCGCGAGACCGCCGATGAGCACCCCGATCAGCACTCCGATCACGGTGGCGAGCACGCCGACGATCAGCGTCTGCTGCGCACCGACGAGGAGCCGGGACAGGAAGTCGCGGCCGAAGTCGTCGACACCGAGCGGGAAGCCCGGGCTCGGGCCGGGGATGATGCCCTTGCCGAGCTCGACCTGGTCCTGCAGGTAACGGATCTGCGGGTCCTTCGGCGCGAGCAGCGGCGCGAAGATGGCCAGCAGCAGGAACAGCAGCGTGATCACGCCACCGGTGATGGCGACGGGGCTGCGGAGCATGCGCCGGAACGCTTCGGCCCCGAGGCTCCGCCCACTCGCCGACGCCTTGGCGAGCTTGTCGATCGGCTCTTTCTTCTTGGCAAGCAAAGTGTTCATCGCACACGCACCCTCGGGTCGATGATCCCGTACGAGATGTCGACCAGCATGTTCACCAGCACGTACACCAGAGCCCCGAACAGCAGCAGCGCCTGCAGCCGGGGGTAGTCACGCCGTTCGATGCCCTCGGCCAGCAGGAAGCCGAGGCCGCGGAAGTTGAAGACCCGCTCGGTCAGCACCGCGCCGCCGAGCAGCGCACCGGTCTGCAGGCCGATGGTCGTGACCACCGGCAGCAATGCGTTGCGCAGCACGTGGCGGCGCCGGATCACCGACTGCGTCAGGCCTTTGGAGTTGGCCGTGCGGAGGAAGTCTTCGTTGAACACGTCGAGCACCGACGCGCGCGTGATGCGGGTGATCACCGCGAGCGGGATGGTCGCCAGCGCGAACGCCGGCAGGATCAGGTGCTTGATCGCGTCCCAGACGGCGTCCCACTCGCTCGTCATGATGCCGTCGAGGATGGCGAAGTTGGTGATGCTCGTGGCGTCGATGCCGGGAGCCTGCCGGCCCTGCGACGGCAGCCCGAGCGGCGCGGCCAGCAGGTCCTGCATCGCGTAGCCGAGGAAGAACACCGGCACCGCGACGCCGACCAGCGTCAGCACGATGATGATGTTGTCGGGGACGCCACCGCGGAAGCGGGCGGCGATGTAACCGAAGGGCACGCCGAGGACGATCGCGATGATCATCGCGGAAAGCCCGAGCTCGATGGTCGCGGGGAGGAACGTGCCGATCTCGCCCATCACCGGCTGGGCCGAGACGAGCGAGTTGCCGAAGTCCCCGGTGAGGGCGCGGCCGAGGAACTTGAAGTACTGCAGGATGATCGGCTGGTCCAGGCCGAGCACGTGGTTGAGGCTGGCGATCTTCTCCGGCGTCGCCTTGTCACCAAGGAGCGCGGCCGCAGGGCCGCCTGGCAGGGAACGCAACCACGCGAAGACCAGGATGGACAGGATGAGGAGCGTCGGAATCGCTTGTAGCACCCGACGCACTAGGAAACGGAGCACTTGTAGTCCTTTGTGTACAGCCCGGGAACGTGGGCAAAGGGGGCAGGCGCGGTAGCGCCTACCCCCCAGCCCGGCTGCTCAGCGGAGCACGTCAGCCGATCGTGACGTTGTTGAAGCGTTCGTCGGTGAGCGGGCTGGCCACCACACCCTTGATCTTGGGTCCGACCACGATCGCCGGCGTCGGGTAGGCGATCGGGATGGCGGGCAGGTAGTCCATGATCATCTTGTTCACGTTCTGGTACGCCTTGGCGTGCGCGTCACCGGCCGGCGAACCGTCCGCCTGCGCGAGGGCGTTGAACAGCTCGGGGTTGTTGAACCCGAACTCCTTCTTCTCGCGGCCGAAGAACGTGCCCACGAAGTTGCCGGCGTCGTTGTAGTCACCGGTCCAGCCGAGCAGGTGCAGGTCCTGCT
Organism: Amycolatopsis sp. NPDC005232; assembly: GCF_040607795.1. NCBI lineage: Bacteria > Bacillati > Actinomycetota > Actinomycetes > Pseudonocardiales > Pseudonocardiaceae > Amycolatopsis > Amycolatopsis sp. NPDC005232. Next base: position 61,077 of record NZ_JBEXHL010000040.1, read on the forward strand.
TGCCGAACTTCTGCACGTCGTCCTTGTAACCGCCGTTCCACGGCTCGGCCACCGGCTGGATGGTGATGCCGATGTTCTTCAGGTCCTCGGAGATCGAGGTGAACGTGTCGGCCGGGTTCGGCATGTAGGGCCGGGTGACCTCGGTCGGGTAGTAGAACTTCAGCGTCAGGTTGCTGGCGCCAGCCTCGGCGAGCAGCTGCTTGGCCTTCGCCGGGTCGTACGGGTACTTGGTGACGTCGTCGGTGTAGCCCGAGATGGCCTTCGGCACGAACTCGGTGGCGACCTCGGAACCCTCGGCCAGCTTCGACTTCACGAACTGCTCGCGGTTGATGCCGTAGGCCAGCGCCTGGCGCACGCGCGGGTCCTTGAGCTTCGGGTTGCCGGACTGGTTGATACCCAGGTACAGCACGTTGAACGACGGGCGGATGAGGACCTGCTCACCCTCGTTCCGCAGCAACCCGTAGTCCTGAGGGGCCGGGAAGTCGTAGCCCTGGATGTCGCCGGCCTTCAGGGCCTGCTTGCGGGCGTTCTCGTCGGGGATGACCTTGAAGACGAGCTTGTCGAGCTTCGCCGGCTCGGTGCTGGAGTCGTTGCGCACCAGCGTGATCTCGCCCTTGCCCTGGTCCCAGCTGTCGAACTTGAACGGGCCGGTGCCGGTCACGTGCTTGTAGGCGTAGTCGCTGTAGGTGAAGGAGTCACCGGACTGCGTGACCTTGTCCGCGTCGTACTGCTTCAGCGCGGTCGGGCTCTGCATCGCGAACGAGGGCAGCGTGAACGCGGCGGGGAACGCACCCTTGGCCTTGTTCAGGTTGATGACCGCGGTCGACGGGTCCTTCGCCTCGCAGCTCTTGTAGACGGGGTCGCCGCTCGCGTCGCCTTCGTTGTGGGCGAAGCCCTCGAAGACGTCGCCGTAGTAGATCATCTGGCTCTGGGCGGCGGCGCCCTTCATGTTGTACCAGCGGTCGAAGTTGTAGCAGACCGCGCTGGCGTCGAAGGCGGTGCCGTCGCTGAACTTCACGCCCTGTTTGAGGGTGAAGGTCCAGGTCTTGCCGTCGTTGCTCGGCTCCCACTTCGTGGCGAGCGAGGGCTCCAGCTCGGCGGTGCCCTGCTTGTTCTGGATCAGCGTGTCCAGCATCTGCCGGGTGATCCGGAACGTCTCGCCGTCGTCGTTGAACGCCGGGTCGAACATCTTCGGGTTGCCGGTGTCGCCGAAGACCATCGTGCCGCCGGTGCCACCACCTCCGGCCTCGTCGCGCTTCGACTCCGCGCACGCGGTGAGCGAGACCGCGAGCACCCCGGCGAACCCGATCAGGGCCGCACGACGTGTTCGGGTCAGGCGCAATTGCTGCATCTGGCACCCCTTGGGAGATGTTCGGTCAAGAACCGTCCGGTCGGTCAGGAACAACTCGGACGATCGGTGTGGTCGCCGACACTAGCGGGAACTCGGCTTGCACTTAAGCACGTGAGGTTACGATCGCGCTACGTAAGGGCCAAACTCACCGCAATGTGTCGAGAATTGTGTACGCAACGTGACGAATTTTGTCGCATTGGTACGTAGAGTGGCACTATGGCCACTCTAATGGCCTAGTACTGAAGGCGGTTTTCGGGTCGTTTCGGACGCGCGGTGACGATCAAGGCAGTCTGGTTTGTGCCGATTCGGGTGTGCCGTCGACGGCGAACCAACCTTGTTCGAACAACTGCCAGCGACGCAGGTGGGCGCGCGACGCTTCACCGTCACGGGCCACGGCGCGTTCCAGCCGTTCCGCCGCAGTGCCGCCCTCGATCCAGCACAGGTGCGACAACCTCGGACGCATCGAACGGCGGCCACTCGACACGCCCTCCAGCACCAGAACCCCAGGCACCCCAACGGTCACGAGTTCACCCGGCCGTGGTTCCCCGGAGGTCCAGTCCACCCGCCGGTACTCGCCGGCGCGCCCGGCTGAAAGCGGCTCCAGCACGCCACGCTCGAGCTGTGGCCACCACGCCACGGGGTTGTCCCAGGTCGCGAACGCGTCGGTGCTGACGAGCGCGGCCCGCGACCCCAGCTCGGCAACCACGGCCTCGGCGAGCGTCGACTTGCCGGCCCCGGAAGGCCCGTCGATCGCGAGCACACGAACGCCGCCCAGCCGAGGCGGGGCGGCGAACAGTGCGGAGATCAGCGAACGCGTGCGGCGCTCACTTCGGGCAGGCCCTTCACGTCGTCGGGCGTGGCTGTCTTGACCTCCAGCGCCGCGATGCGGGCTTCGAGCTCCCGCTTGGTGTCCTCGAGCTCGCAGCGCAGCAGCGCCGTCTCCTCGACAGAGGTCCGGACCTCTTCCTCCAGGTGCCCGACCTCGGTGGACAGGTGCAGCGCGACGAGAGCCAGGACGACGCCGGCCAGGAGGAACACGAAGTTCGACGGGGTCTGGACCCCTGTGATCTTCGCCAGGAACTCGGCAGCCTGAGGGATCACCGCCAGCACCACGACACCCACGGCGACCACGAGCCACACGCCCGCGTACTTCTCCCGAAGCTTCCGGCGCCGCATCATCTCGAGGACGACGAACAGCACCAGGCACGCGACGACGATGCTCAGTACGCGCCAGCCGGCCATGAATTCCCCTTACGCTGCGTCGGACGAATCGACGGACGGACGGCGGCGGACGAGCGCCAGCAGCAGCGCGAGCCCGGCGCGGGAGAGGTACACAGCCGATTTCACCGGCGAGTGGCTGGGCGTGCCGGCGACACGCTCACGCATCACGACCGGCACCTCGGCGATCGTGAGCTTGCCCCGGATCGCCATCACGAGCGATTCGACGGTGTCGCCGAGGTACTCGGCCGGGTAGTAGTTCGCGAACATCCGGATCGCGCGCGGCCCCATGGCCTTGAAGCCCGACGTGACGTCGGTGATCTTCCGCCCGGCCAGGCGCGAGAAGACGAGCGAGAGCGCGACCATCGCGTACTTGCGCGGGCCGACGGCGCGGTAGGCGCCCTTGCCGGCGAAGCGCGAGCCGATCGCGATGTCGGCGCCCTCGTCGAGAGCCGCGAGCAGTGCGCCGACCTCTTCGGGGTCGTGCTGGCCGTCGGCGTCCACCTGCACCACGACGTCGTAGCCACGTGCGGCGGCGTAGCGGAAGCCGGTGCGCATCGCGCCGCCGACGCCGAGGTTCACGGCGAGGCGGGCGACTTCGGCACCCGCGGCACGCGCGAGCTGCGCCGTGGTGTCCACCGAGCCGTCGTCGACGACGAGGATGTCCATCCCCGGCAGGGACGACTTGACCTGGCTGATGACGGAGCCGACGCTGGCCTGCTCGTTGAGGGCGGGCATCACGATCAGAACACGTCGGGTGCTCACGGAGGTGGTGGACACGGAGATCACTCTAACTTCTCACTGACCGTGAGGGGCGGCGGACCCGGGAGAGGCACCCGCGGCGACGACGCCCTGCTGGCCTTCGATCTGGTAGATCGTGGCCCCGTCGTTGCGGAACACCTCGTGGAAGTCCGGACCGGCGACGATGTCGGCGACCCCGACGGACTGCTCGGCGTCGGGCGTCGCCTTGCCCTTGCCCACGATGACGTAGCGCACGTGCAGGTCGGTGAGGTCCTTGCGCACCTGCGGGTACTTGTCGATGTCGTCCAGCCACACGGACAGGTAACCGGCCTCGGTGTCCGGCTCGGCGCCGTAGAAGGTCCACTCCACCGGGGTGACCCCGGCCAGGGCGTACATCCACACGGAACCGTCGGCCTTGTCGTTCATCACGCGCTCGCCCGGCGCGGTGTGCTCGCCCAGCCACTGGTAGGCGGCTTCCTCGGCCTTCGAGACGGTGGGACCGTCGCTGTAGTTGATCTCCAGGCGGGCGGTGTTGCGTCCGATGTAGCCACCGCGGCTCAGGCCGCCCACGACGAAGGCGATGAGGACCGCGCCGATCAGGCCGAGCGTGGCCGGCTGCAGTTTCACGCGCGAGCCGACCTTGCGGGCGAACCAGCCCGAAACCGTGTGGGTGAACTCGCCGAACGCGACGCTGCCCGCGAGCGGCACGAGGGCCGCGATGCGCCAGTGGTCGTTGTAGAAGATGCCGGTGATGGTGTGGATCAGGGGCGTCTCGAGCGAGACGGTGGCCGCGAACAGGCCACCGAACACGACGTACGCGCCGACCATCCACATCATCCGGCGGTGACGCACCATCAGGAAGATGCCGATGATGGCGGGGATGCCGATCCACCACTGCGGGAAGGCGGCCATCGGGGAGAACGTGATGGTCTCGCCCAGACCGCCGCTCACCGTGGCTTCCGAGGCCCATGTGGCGCTGGTCACACCGCCGGCGTTGTAGAGCGAAGGCAGCACGAGCGGCACGCCCAGCACCGCGGCGAGCACCACGGTCGCGATGAGCGACGGGCCGGACCGGCGCCAGTCGATCTTCTCCCAGCGGAACAGCACCGCGAGCAGGATGAGGATGAAGTAGACGGCGATCACGAACACGATGCTCGTGTGCAGCCCCGTGAGCCCGGCCACACCGACGCCGATCGCGACGGGACCGGCGATGCCCATCGGCTTGAGCAGCAGCTTGGCGATGGCCAGCATCGCGGGGATCATCGCGACGCCTGCCACGTACGGCCACAACGGACCGCGCCACAGCGAGTCGTACGGGAAAGCGGTGAACCACGTCGTCACGGCCGCGGCGGCCGCGATGCCCAGCGGCGGCATGTTCCAGGCCCGGCACATGGCGGCGACGCCGAGCGGCACGCTGAGGATCACGGCGAGCACCGCGAGGTTCAGCGTGGGCATCATCGTGAGCCCGGCCTTGTCGAACACAAGGGCGAGCAGCGCGTGGTAGGTGTCGGGGTAGAAGTAGTCGGTCTGGTTGGGCAGGTTGGCGATCGTGCCCACAGTGGACGGCCGCGCGTCGCCGTGCTCGGCGATCCAGCGCACCAGGTTCGCGTGGAACGGCGCGTCCCAGCCCTGCTGCACGCGGTCGATGCCGTTGCTGCCGCGCAGGAACGTGACCGTGCCGACGGCCATGCCGACGAACACGCCGAGCCCGATCAGCACGTGGTCGCGCACCGAGCGCGCCGGCTTCTCCTCGGCCTCGCGCTCCGGGTGGCGGCGCGCGGTGAAGCGGCGGACGCCGAAGCCGATCGCGAAGCCGACGAGGGCGAGCACCACCGTCCACAGTGCCACGTCGAGCAGGTTCCAGCGGATGCCGAGGTCACCCAGCACCGGCACGCCGAGCGCGACGATGCCGAACGTCAGCAGCGGCCCCGCCGCGGCGAGCGTCCAGCCGCGCAGCCCGATGGCCGTGCCGAACACCAGCCCCGGCACCCAGAAGGCGAGCAAGATCAGTACTACGTTCATCGGATTCGCTGTCCAACCCTTACCGGCTCTTCACACCGACTTCGCCGTCGGCCTGAGCTCGCCTGCACAGTACTCAGACGCCCGGGGTGCCCTGCACGTTGCCCGGTCGCCGCAAAACGAACGCCGCCGCGACCACGAGACCCACGGTCGGCCCGACGGCCAGCCCGACCACGGCCCGCAGAATCGTGTCACCCGGCAGCAACAGGAGCACCAACGCCGTCGAAACGGCGACCACGGCCCAGGTGACGAGCACCTTGTTCGCCTGCGTCCTGGCGACGAGGACCGCGGTCATCAACTGCAACGCGGTGAGCAGCACGGCGCCCCAGACCATGCCCGCGATCCACCACCCCTGCGCACCCTGGAACTGCGACCGGAACAGCAACTGGACCACCCAAGGGCCGATCAGCCACCCGATCACCGCGCCGAGGACACCCACTCCGATCGCGCCGAGCGCGCCGAGCGCGATCAAGCGGCGGAGCCGTTGCATGCCGTCGGTGGTGCCGGAGAGGCGGACCACCGTCGGCACGGCGAGCGCCTGCAGCGGGGACAGCAGCAGGAGCGGTACCCGGGACACCTGCAGCGCGGCGAACAGCACGCCCACCTTCACGGCGTCGCCGCCGGGCGCCAGCAGGTTGACCAGCGCCGGGTAACCGGTGATCACGCTGGCTGTGAGGCCCGCGCTGAGCAGGAGCAGGAGGATTCGAGAGGTGACGGGCCGCCAGCCCTCGCCGTCGGTCTCCAGGTCCACCAGCCGCCGCGCCGGGCGCACGAAAAGCAGCCAGGCGAACGATCCGGCGGCCGCGGCGATCGCGAAGGTCGTGATGCCGGAGATCCCGGCGAGCACGACGAGCCCCATGAGCACCGCGCGAACCGCGGCCTCGGCGACCACGAGACGCGAGTAGTGCTTGATGGAGTTACCGCCGACCAGCAGGCCACGGGTGGCGAACTGGCACGCGAAGGCAATGCCGCCGAACAACGTGATGACGCCCAGCTCGACGTGGCCGCCGTAGAGGCGGTCTTTGAGCACCGGCACCGCCAGCGTCGCCGCGGCGACCACCGCCACCGCGACCATGCCGACCGCGAGCGCCCGCAGGGCGGACCTGCCCACGCGCGCCCCTTCGACCGAGGCGACCGCGGACTGGCGGGAAAGTTCCTGCTCCAGCGGCGACAGCGCGCCGCCGAGTCCCATCAGGATGCCCCAGAACGACGCGAAGACCGCGTTGTTGACCGGGCCCAGAAAGATGGTGGCAGCGAAGGTGAAGATGTAGCCCAGCGCGATGGCGACCAGCAGAGAGATGCCGATCTTCCCCGCCGACCTTCCGGTTTCCTTCGCCAGTTCGCGCTGTCCCTCGTCGGTCACCGGCGTACTCGGAGTGCTCACCGGGAGGACCGGCCGCGGCGGGAGCGCAGGGCCAGGACCAGACCGCGGACGGCACCGGCGCCGAAGCCGGCGCCGAAGACCGGGGCGAGCAGCGCGACGGCGCGCGCTTCGGACTTCGTCGCGCCGAAGCGAGTCACAGCCGCGCCCGCGGCGGCGGAACCGGCGGCGGCCAGCGCGACGGCTGTCTTCGGGCGGCGCGCGGCCAGCCCCAGGCCGAGGAGCCCGACGGCGAAGGCGGCGAACAGGCCGTTGCGGGCCGGGCCGGGCGAGGCGAGGTAGGAGTCCACGAACGTGGTGCCGCGGAAGTACGACTGCGCGGTGAACTTCTTGAAGGAGTCGCGCCCGTGGTAGGTCGCGGAGAAGTCCGGCGCGAGGAAGATGCGGTTGCGCTCGGCGATCCAGCGGAGCACGCCGGTGTCGTCGCTCGCGAAGCGGGAATCGTCGAACAGCGATTCGAATGCGGCGCTCGCGTTCTCCAGAACTTCGCGCGGGGCGGAAAAGAATCCCGTGCCCTTGGGGAACACGTCGAATTCGTCGATCCCGAACGACATCAGTCGCGGATTCGCGCAGTAGCGCCGCCACGGAATCTTCACCATGCCGGCGAGGAAGCCCGCGTAGGGATTGTGGTCGGAGTCGACGTTGATGTGGCCGTTCCAGACCGTGCGCTCGGGGTGCGCCACGAGCTGGTCGCGCAGGAACACGAGTGAGGTCTCGTCGACGATCACGCGGCTGTCGACCAGCAGGACCTGCTGGCCCGAAGCCTTGGCGAGCCCCGCTCGACGGGCTTCGAAGCGCCCGCTGTTGGGCTGCGCCAGCACGGTGATGCCGTGGCGCCGCTGGAGTGCGGCCAGCTTCTCCGGGGTTCCGTCGGTGCTTCCGTCGTCGACCACGACGATCTCCGCCGGCCAGCCCGCGGCCTCGGCGGCCGTGACCAGCGCGCCGACGCTGCGTTCGATCCAGTCCTGCTCGTTGTAGACCGGAATCACGACGCTGAGCGAGGGGAGGAGCGGGTTCGCACTCACCGGGCCGAGGCTACCCTGTGCCCCGGGGCCGGACGTGCCCAGTATCCTTCGGGGCACCGCAAACCGACCAGAAATGGGCCTTACGGTGATTTCCTTCATTCTCGGCACCACCGCGGAACTGATCAAGATCGCGCCGGTCTACCACGGGATCGCCGAACGCGGCATGAGGCCGAAGATCTGGTTCACCGCGCAGCACGTGGACGAGGTCGCCGACGTGCTGTCGGACCTCAAGCTGCCCGAGCCCGACGTCTGGCTCGTGCCGGAGGACAAGGCCCACAACCTGGAGTCGCCGGCGCAGGTGCCGGGCTGGGCCGCGCAGGTGCTGCGCACCGCGTGGAGCCGCCGCGCCGAGCTGCGCGCCGCGCTGAACGAGGACGGGCGGCCGCCGCTCGTGCTGGTGCACGGCGACACGTTCACCACGCCGTACGGTTCGCTGATCGGCAAGCGCATCCTCAAGTCGCGGGTCGGGCACGTCGAGGCGGGCGCGCGGTCGGGCAGCATCCTGTCGCCGCTGCCGGAAGAGCTGAACCGCAAGATCGCGGCGAAGATCGTGGACATACACTTCGCGCCGAGCGCGCGTGAGGTGAACAACCTGCGCCACGCGCGCGGCGTCGTCGTCGACACCGAGGCCAACACCGCGATCGACGCGATGCGCCTGGCCATCAACCAACCGCTGGACGTGCCGAACCTGCCGGAGAAGTTCGGCCTGGCCACGCTGCACCGCTTCGAGCTCGTCTCGCGCGCGGACAAGTACCGCGAGGCGCTGGAGATCCTGCGCGAGCAGAGCCGCAAGATGCCGATCCTGTACATGGCGGGCGCGCCGGAGCGGGAGAAGATCCGCTCGCTGGGCCTGGACAACCTGTTCGACGACAAGTTCATCGCGCAGCCCAAGATGCGTTACCTGAAGTTCCTGCCGCTGGTGGCGCGCGCCGAGTACGTCGTAACCGACTCCGGAGGCCTCTCGGCCGAGTGCTATTACCTTGGCCTGCCCTGCGCGGTACACCGCGAGCGCACGGAAACCCCGCAGCACTTGGGCGAAACCGTGGTGCTGACGGAGATGCGCGGCGACAAGCTGCAGAACTTCCTGGACACGTACCAGAACCGCCGCGGTGAGTCCTGGATGGACAAGTACCACCCGTCCGACATCATCGTCGACACGCTGGCGCAGCTCGGCTACTGCTGAACCACAGCAACAGTTACTACAGAGCCCGCCGGCCGGACAACGCACGGCCGAGGGTCAGCTCGTCGGCGAACTCCAGGTCGCCGCCCATCGGCAGGCCCGAAGCCAGCCGCGTGACGGACAGGCCTGGGAAGTCGCGCAGCATGCGGACCAGGTACGTGGCCGTGGCCTCGCCCTCGGTGTTGGGGTCCGTGGCGATGATGATCTCGCTGATGTCCGCCGCACCGATGCGCTTGAGCAGCTCACGCATGCGCAGCTGTTCCGGCCCGATGCCCGACAACGGGTCGAGCGCCCCGCCCAGGACGTGGTAGCGGCCCTTGAACTCGCGCGTGCGCTCCACGGCCAGGACGTCTTTCGGCTCCTCGACCACGCAGATCACCGTGAGGTCGCGGCGCTCGTCCCGGCAGATGCGGCAGGTCTGCTGCTCGGAGACGTTGCCGCAGATCTCGCAGAACTGCACGCCTTCCTTGACCTTGCCGAGCACGTCCTGCAGCCGCCCGATGTCGGCGGGATCCGTTGCCAGGAGGTGGAAAGCGATGCGCTGGGCGCTCTTCGGCCCGACCCCGGGCAGCCGCCCGAGCTCGTCGATCAGGTCCTGGACCACACCCTCGTACAAGGGTCAGCCGCCGAACCCGAGGCTGCCGAGGTCCGGCATCCCGCCACCGCCGCCGAGGCCGCCGGCCAGGGGGCCGAGCTTCTGCTCGGTGAGCTTCTGCGCGTTGGCCGACGCGTCGCGCACCGCGGCGACCACGAGGTCGGCCAGGGTCTCGACGTCGTCCGGGTCGACCACCTTGGGGTCGATCACGAGGTTCTTGAGCTGGCTGTCGCCGGACACCGTCGCGGTGACCAGGCCGCCGCCCGCGGTGCCCGTGACCTCGGTGTTCGCGAGCTCCTCCTGCGCCTGCACGAGCTGCTGCTGCATCTGCTGCGCCTGCTGCATGATCTGCGACAGATCGAAGCCGCCGCCGCCGGGTTGCACCATGATCGCTCTCGATCCTTCCGCCACTGGGTGTTCCTCCCCAGCGTAGCCGCGTCGCCGCGCCGCCTGCCCAGGCGCCACGCGCACGCCTGTGGCACGGTGGTCGCCGTGCGCGTGAACCCTCTCCCGCTGGTGGCCGGCCTGGTGCTGCTCACGGCGTGTTCCGGTGGTGGCGGGACGCCGGCCGCGGCGCCCGCGGTCACCCCGGTAACCACCTCTTCACCGGCTGTCGTGTCGTCGTCTTCGGTGGCTTCACCGCCGCCAGTGCCGTCGACGTCCTCGTCTCCGGCCAAGCCCGCCGTGCCGGCGGTGACGGGCAAGGTCGTGGTGCTGGACCCCGGCCACAACGGCGGCAACGCGTCGCACCCGAAGGACATCAACCGCAGCGTCCCGGCCGGACGCGGCGAGATGAAGCCGTGCAACACGACCGGCACGGCCACCAACGCGGGGTACTCCGAGCACGCGTTCAACTTCGCGGTGGCGCAGGAAGTCGGGAACGCGTTGGCGGCCAAGGGGATCAAGGTCGTCTACACGCGCACGAACGACACCGGCGTGGGCCCGTGCGTCGACCGCCGGGCGGAAATCGGCAACTCCGCCGGTGCCGACGCGGTCGTCTCCATCCATGCCGACGGCTCTACCTCCGCGGGCGCGCACGGGTTCCACGTCGCGTACTCGTCGCCGCCACTGAACGCGGCCCAGGGCGCTCCGTCGACGCGGCTCGCCCACGCCCTGCGCGACGGGCTTCGCGCCGACGGCTTCACCATGTCCACCTACATCGGCGGTGCGGGACTGTCCGCCCGCTCCGACCTCGGCGGGCTGAACCTCTCGACCCGCCCGACGGTGCTCGTCGAGTGCGGCAACATGCGCAACTCCGCGGAGGCCACGCTGATGTCGTCGGCTGCCGGGCGCGCGAAGTACGCGGCCGCCATCGCCGAGGCGATCGAGGCCTACCTCGCCTGACGCGCCGGGGTCTGGCGTGTCTCCAAACCGTTGAATGAGGCGCGGCTCGCGGGGTGACTCGTACCGCTGTGTTGTCCGATGCGCAGTGGGAGCGAATCACAAGAAACGTAGGCGTGCGGCTGTCCACAACGAACCTGCAGGTCACGGGATCGGCCGGTCGCGCGGCGGGCTGACGACCAAGGTCCACCACGCGGCGGACGGCAAGGGCCTCTCGCTAGCCGCCGTGGTCACTGCCGGGCGGTGTCACGACGGCAAGCAGTTGCAGGCGGTTACGGCCGACATCTGGGTACCAGCATCGTTTGGCTTCGCAGCTCAGCCGCAGTCGTCAGTAGAGCTCGACTTCCCAGCTTTCAAATTCTGGTTCTAGTCGAGCGGGCGCGCACCCAGGTGATCGGAGATGAGCTTGCGGGCGATCTCGTCCGGGTCCTCGTCCGCGGGCGGCGGGGGCGGCGGCGGGACCGGGCTCGAGTCCTCCGAGTAGATGTCGTCGTCCTCGTCCGAGGGTTCGGGCGGGAGCGGGATGTCCGGCTCGGCGGTGGCGACCTTCGGGCGCGCCGGGGGTTCCGGGGCGCGCGAGGGCTCGGGCGCGGCCTGTTGCTGCTGCGGTGCGGGCGCCGCGGCGGCGGGGGCGGACGGAGCGGCTGATGGGCGCGTGAACGAACGCTCCGGCGAGGCCGGGGCCTGCTGGCGCTGAGGGGCGGCGGCGCGGGACGGCGCTGCGGCCGCGGCGGCGCCGTGGACGCAGCGGACCTGCCAGTCGCCACCGAGCACGTCGGACAGGGCACCCGCGATCTTGCGCGCGTTGTCCTGGTCGGACAAGCGCTTGGCGAGGGGCTCGGACTTGTGCGTGAGCGTGACGCTCGTGCCCTCGACGTCGACGACGGTCGCCTGCGTGAGCATCGCTTCGAGACTGCGGCCGCCGGCCAGCTTGCGCAGCGCGGCCAGCAGCTGCGGCCAGATGTTGCGGATCGCGGCGGCGTCGAAGCCACCTTCGGACGCGGCCGGTGCGGCGGGGGCTGACGGTTCGGGAGCCGGTTCCGCCGCAGCCGCGGGGGTGCCGCCCGGCGTCCGCGGGGTGCCCCAGCCGTCGTCGGACGGAGTCGGGGCCGCGGGTGCGGCGGCGGCCGCGGCGGGCTCTTCCGCCGGACGCACCGGAGCCGGAGCCGGCGCGGCAGGCCGGGACGGAGCAGCCGCAGGAGCCTGACCCCGAACAGGCGGCTCGGCAGCCGGAGCGGCGGCAGGCGCCGCGGAAGCCGGACGCTGCGAAGGGCGCTGGAACTGGGGCTCCGCCGCGGGAGCCGAACGCAGCTGCGGCTCGACACCCGCCTCACCACCACCGGCGACGACGACGGCACGGCGTTCGAGCCGCTCGATCCGTGCCAGCAAAGCATTTTCCGCCTCCGTGACCGAAGGCAGCAGCATCCGCGCGCACAGCAGTTCGAGCACGAGCCGCGGCGACGTCGCACCGCGCATCTCGAGAAGTCCATTGTGGACGATGTCGGCGTAGCGCGACAGCGTACCGAGACCGATGCGTTCGGACTGCGCGCTCATCCGCCCGAGCTCCTCGGCGGGCGCGGACACCAGACCGCGCTCACCGGCCTCGGGCACCGAGCGCATCAGCACGAGGTCGCGCAGGCGGTCGAGCAGGTCGGTGGCGAAGCGGCGCGGGTCGTGGCCGGCGTCGGCGAGCTTCTCGACCGTGCTGAAAACCGTGGCCGCGTCTTCGGCCGACAGCGCGTCGACCATGTCGTCGATCAGCGCGACGTCGGTGACACCGAGCAGCGACACCGCGCGCGGGTACGTGACGCCCTCGGGCCCCGCGCCGGCCAGCAGCTGGTCGAGCACCGACTGCGTGTCCCGCGCCGAGCCGCCGCCCGCGCGGATCACCAGCGGGTACACGGCGGGCTCGACCTGCGCGCCCTCGGCCGCGACGTTGCGCTCCAGCAACGCGCGCATCGAGCTCGGCGGGATCAGGCGGAACGGGTAGTGGTGCGTGCGTGAGCGGATGGTGGTGAGGACCTTCTCCGGCTCGGTCGTCGCGAAGATGAAGATCAGGTGCTCGGGCGGCTCTTCCACGATCTTCAGCAGGGCGTTGAAGCCCTGCGTGGTGACCATGTGCGCCTCGTCGATGATGAACACGCGGTAGCGCGATTCGGCGGGCGCGTAGAACGCCTTGTCCCGCAGCTCGCGGGCGTCGTCGACACCACCGTGGCTGGCGGCGTCGAGCTCCGTGACGTCGACGCTGCCCGGCCCCTCGGGCGCCAGCGCGCGGCACGAGTTGCACTTGCCGCACGGGTCCGGCGTCGGGCCTTCGACGCAGTTGAGCGACCGCGCCATGATCCGCGCACTCGACGTCTTGCCGCAGCCGCGCGGGCCGGAGAAGAGGTAGGCGTGGTTGATGCGGCCCGCCGCCAGAGCGGTCCGCAGCGGTTCGGTCACATGCTCCTGGCCGACGACCTCGGCGAAGGTCGCCGGACGGTACTTGCGGTACAGCGCGAGAGCCACTCCGCGAGAGTACCGGCACCGACCGACAACCTTCGCCGGGCCAGGTCAGCGCACCGAGGCGGCCGCCTTCGCCGCGTCCGCGACCAGCGCGTTCACCGCGGCAACGTGCGCGGCGGTCGTCGCGTCACGCTGCTGCGCGCGGGGCACCTCGTTCGCGAGGAAGGCTGCGAGCGCCGCGTCCGGGCCGTCGAGCGCACCCTGCGCGACGGCGTTGACCTCGTCGGCACCGGGCGCGGACATCGCGCGGCCGACGAAGATGCGGTCGTCGATCTGCTTGGCGGTGTACTGCCCCTTCTCGAGGAACGCCGTGATATCCGCGGGCGTGCCGTCGAGCGCCTGCTGCGCCCACTCCTTCGTGGCGGGGCCGCCGGCGGCCATGATCTGGTCCACGGCGAGGCGCTCGTCGTTCTCCTTGCCCGGGTACTGCTTGGTGCGCAGGAACTCCTTGACCTGAGCCCAGGTCCCGGCCAGCGCGTCGGCCGCCGCCTGCTTCAGCGCGGGCTTCCCGTCACCGTTGGCGATGGCCGTGACGGCCGCGCGGTCGTCAGTCTCCTGCGCGGTGTCGAGGCCGGTGCGGACGAACGCGGTCAGGTTCTCGTCCGTGCCGCTCAGCGCCGCGCGGGCCGCGGTGCGGACAGCAGCGCCGGCGTTGCGCAGTAGATACAGCGCGGCGGAGCGGCCGTCGGTGAGAGCGAGCACGGGGTCCGTGCCCGGCGCGACGGCCTCGGCGAGCTGCCGGTCTTTCTCGGCCGCGAGCTTCGCCGCGTCATCGGCCTTCGCCTCGGCGTCGGCCTCGGCCTTCGCGGCCTCGGCAGCCGCCTTCTGCCCGGCAGCCTGACCGGCGACGAGCTGCTTGTTCAGCCGGTCGGCGTTGGCCTTGCGCGCGTCGCTCGCGAGCTTCGCCGCCGAATCGGCCGCCGCCTGTGCCTGGGCCTTGAAGTGGAAGTCCGCGGCCTTGCGCGCGAGGTCGCGCTGGTGCGTCACGGCCGTGATCTCGGTGTCGCCGGCCGCGGCAACCCCGCTCCAAACGTTCAGGAAGTAACGGACGTCCTCGATCGTGCCGTTCAGCGCCTGCTGCCCGGCCGCGTGGACTTCGGGCCCGCCGGCGGACATGACCTGCGTGGCGCGCACCCGGTCGTCGTCGGCCTGGGCCTGGGCGAGGCCGGTCTGCAGGAACTCGTGCCGGTCGGCCGGGGTACCGTCGAGCGCGATCTGCGCCGCCCGCTTCACGCCGGGGCCACCCGCGGACATGGCCTGGTTGACCAGCAGGTCCTCGTCGATCTCACGCGAAACCTGCAGACCGGTGGCCAGGAACGCGCGGATGTCGTCGGGTGTGCCGTCGAGTGCCTTCTGCGCGTCCCGCTTCACGATCGGCCCGCCCGCGGCCATCGCCTGGTCGACGAGCAGCCGCTCATCGTTGTCCTGCGCGTTCTGCCGGCCCGTGGCCAGGAACGCGTGAAGCTCGTCGGCGGTGCCGAGCAGGGCCTTGCGGGCCTCGCTCGTCATCGTCGGGCCGCCGGTCTCGTACAGCGCTACAGCCTGCGCACGGTCACTGAGTACGTCGGCGCTCGCCGGCGTGGCGACCCCCAGCCCGAGCGCCAGCACAGCCCCGGCGACGAGCAGTCTTGTCCCGTTCAACGGCTTCCCCCACATCGGTAAAGGATCTTCCGACCCCTTATCGGCGTGGACGCGAAGGCGTTTCAGGTCTGCCCGAAACTGCCACAAGTACGCTCGGACAGACTCGTCCGAAGAGAGGAACGCCGTGAGCCGTTCTGCCCGCAGCCGCGACAAGGGCGGGCCGCGGCCGGGGAAGTACCCGGTGCGGTTCGGCACGGCCGAGCTGCTCGCCGACGCGGATCGGCCCCACGCGTGGCTCATCTCGGTCGACGGCGTCGCGCAGTCCTACGTCGACCTCGACGACCCGACGAATCTGGAGTTCGACTACGTCCGGCGGCTCGGCGACGTCGTCGACTGCCTGCCCGAAGGGCCGCTCGACGCGCTGCACGTGGGCGGCGCCGGCTGCACCCTCGCCCGCTACATCGCGGCGACGCGGACGGGGTCGCGGCAGCTGGTGTTCGACGCGGACGGACCGTTGATCGAGCTGGTGCGCGAACAGCTCGACCTGCGCAGCGTGCCGCGGTTGAAGGTGCGGATCGAGGGCGGGCGCGAGGGCGTGGCGTCCCGGCACGACGCGTCGGCGGACCTCGTGGTGGTGGACGCGTTCGAGCGGGCGTCGTTCGCGGGCGGCCTGGCGACGGTGGAGTTCGTGACCGACGTGGCGCGCGTGCTGCGCGACGGCGGCGCGATGCTCGCGAACATCACCGACGGGCCCGGGCTCGCGTTCGCACGGCGGTTCCTGGCGACGGTCGGTGAGGTGTTCTCCCACGTCGTGCTGCTGGCCGAGCCCGGGGTGCTGCGCGGGCGGCGCTTCGGCAACGTCGTGGTGGCGGCTTCGCGCGCCGAACTGGCGGTGGACGTCCTGACGCGCAAGGCGGCTTCTTCGGCATACCCGGCGCGCTGCGTTTCCGGCGATGAGCTGCGGAAGCTGCGGGGGAAGGCGCTGCCGGTGCGGGACGCCGAGCCGGTCGCCTCGCCGGTGCCGCCGGAGGACGTGCTCGGGCTGTTCTGAAGGCCCTGAAAACCTGACCCAGAAAATAAAGGGGACCCCGCGCACCCGTCAGAGCCTGCTTATCCTTGCTGCCTTCCGGCCCTGGGGAGGTTCACAGGGTGGACGCCGCGCGGGGTCCGTTGTCCAGTGTAGCGGAGACGAACCGGCGCCTAGCTGCCGACCACTTGTTTGAGCTCCTCGATGAGCGCCGGGGTCAGGACCTCGGTGGCGCGGTTGGCGAACATCGCCATCTCGTACGCGATCGTGCCCAGGCTGGCCTGTTTGTTGGCCAGCACCCCGAGCGAACAGCCGACGCTGATGGTGCAGACCAGCAGGTAACCGCGCTCGAGCTCGACGATCACCTTGTCCGGAGAGCCCAGCGGGTGGCTGTCGGCGACGCCCTGGGCGAGGCCGAGCATGGCGGACGAGATGGCGGCGAGACGATCGGCGTTGGCGCGTTCGAGTTCCTGGGACAGGGCGATGAGCAGGCCGTCGGACGACACCGCGAGGGCGGCGATCGCGCCCGCGGTGTGGAGTGCGAAGCGGTTGACCAGCCAGTTGAAGTTCTGGGCTTCGGCGCTGACGTCCGGGATCGTCATGTCTCTCCTCCTGCGTTGGCGGTGGCGATGGCTCGCGACGCGTCTGCCTTGGCCACGCCGTCGGAGTACGAATCGAAGACTGCCCGTTCCGCGGCCGGGTCACGCAGACCGCGTCGGATGGCGCGAAGCGGGGTGCGGATGGTCTGCTGCGCCTTGAGGCCGGGGGCCAGCTGAGCGCCGGGGACGCGGCGGGTCAGCTCCTGGTCCAGCGGCGCGAACTGCTGCGTGGTGAGGCCGTGCACGGCGGACTTCGTGCGTTCCAGTTTCGCCGCCAGCTCCTTCGCGCGGGCGACGGCGGTTTCCACCGTCTGCTGCGCCGGTACGGGCGGGTCGGCGGACAACGAGGTGGCGAGGTCGTCGCCGTCGAGGGTGAAATCGGGCGCGGGCGGCTGGTCGGGTTCGGTGTCGGGCCACTCGGGCTCGGGTTCCGGGTCGCGGAACCAGGTGAAGCCGAGCGACGCCGTCTCCAGGACCGCGATCGCGGGCGCCGGCAGCGGTTCGGGCGCACGACCCGCGTCGAACAGCCCCGCGGCTTCGGCCGCCGGCGCAGATTCCACCGGCTTGTCCTCGACCGGCGCGTCCATGCGGTCGAACTGCCCGGCGGGCACCGTGACGCGCGCGGTGACCCCACCCGTGTCGGGCGTCGAGGTGAGTTCGACCCCCAGGGAATGGCGCCGCGCGAGCCGGCCGGCGACGAACAGGCCGAGCACGCTCGTCGGCGCGAGCTCGAGGCGTTCGCGCTCCAGCAGGCGCCGGTTCTCCTGCGCCAGCGTTTCCGCGGCCATGCCGATGCCGTGGTCGACGATCGCCACGACGAGGTCGCCGGACTCCAGGAACTCCGTCTCGACTTCGACGCTCGTGGTCGGCGCGGAGAACGAAGTCGCGTTCTCCAGCAGCTCCGCGAAAAGCCGGACGAGGTCGGCGCCGAGCGAAGACGTGAGCTGCACGTCGGGCAGCTCGCCCAGCCGCACGCGGGGGAAGTCCTCGATCTCCGCCAGCGCCGCGCGCACGGCCGTGGACAGCTGGATCGGGCCGGCGATCGGGTTCTCGTCGTGGGTGCCGGAGATGACGAGCAGGTTGTCGGCCGTGCGGCGCAGGCGCGCGGACAGGTGGTCGAGCCGGAACAGCCCCGCGAGGGCGCGCGAATCCTGCTCGTGGCGTTCGAGCTCGTCGACGAGCGCGAGCTGGCGGCCGACGAGGTTCTGTGTGCGCTTCGCGACGTTCGCGAACATCAGGCTCGTGTTGCGCCGCGTCAGCGTCTGGCGCTCGACCAGCGCGGCGGCGGTGGTCTGGACCCGGTTGAACGCGGTGGCGAGCTCGCCGAGCTCGTCGTCGGAAGCGACGTCGATGGTCGCCAGGCGGGGTGCCTGGTCGTCGTCGGCCTCGGTGTCGCCGACGCGCACGAGCTCGGCGTCGGCCAGGTCGGCGACGGAGGTGGCAGCCGAGGTGAGGCGGCGCAGCGGGTCGGCGATCGAGCGGCTCACGGCCAGCGCGAGGAACGCGACGAGTCCGAAGAGGACGGCCGCGCCGCCGCCGACCAGCCAGGCCAGCCGGGTCGCGGCGGCCGCGCGGTCACCCGCCGCGGCGTTGATCTCGGCCGTCACGCGGTCCTGCGCGGTGTGGCGTTCGGCGGCCTGCTGCTGGCCGGCCGCCACGACGTCGTGCACGTAGGGCTCGGCCTGATCGTCCGGTTCGGGCAGCTGCGCGGCGAGCTGGTCGACGCGGTGGGCGGCCTCGCCGGAGTCGACGTCGGCCAGGAGTGCGGCCTGGTCGTGGCCGGCCAGCTGTGTGAAGCGGTCGGCGTGCACCTGGGCACGCTGGGTCGCTTCGTCCAGGAGGGACTGTCCAGCCGACCGTGACTGTGCCGCTATGACCAGAGCGGTGACGCGCAGCGACTCTTCTTCGTCGGCACGCAGGAGCGCTTCCAGCGCGGAGAGCTGACGGGCGCCCTCGGCGTCGGCGGCCGTGCGCGGCACGAGCTGCAGCGCGTCGATCAGGGCGCTCACCACGGTGTCGTACGTGCGGGCGATGCGTTCGGCGGAAATGCTGCGGTGCAAGGTGTTCTGCCGCTCGTCGCCCAGGGAGCCGACGCGTGTGAGCGCCGTCTTCAGCTCGACCGGTGCGTTGGCACCGAGCGCGGTGCGGACCTGGCCGACAGTCGCGTCGACGGTCTGCTGCTGGCGCACGAGATCGGTGTCGGCCGTCGAGGGCGACGCCACGAAGGCGGCGGCGAGCACGCCCTCGCGCTGCACCTGCCAGACGAGCCCGCTGAGCTCCTGGGTGTTCCACGCGGCCCGCACGGTGTCGTCGGCCGAGGCGACGCTGCCGGTCTGCTTGACCACGAACGGCACGGAGACCAGCAGCACGGCGGCCAGCGGCGGCAGGAGCAACAGGTTGAGCTTGCCGCGGATGCCGAGTCTCGACAGCGCCCGCGCACCGGCCCACCGGGGCCGGGTCCTGCCGTGGCGCATCAGCGTCACCTTCCCGTTCCTCCGCTCACGGCACCGCGGGCGGACTTCTGTACACAAAGGAGCAAGACCGAACGGATGACACCGCGAAGGAGGACCATGCATGGAACCCGACACGCACAGTGAGACCCGTACCGTAACGGACAAGGGTGGCCGGCCCCTGGCTCTTCCGCGCGAGAGCTTAGCGACTGGCACAAGATCCCGACAACGCTTCAAGACCGCGTGTCCCAAGACGAAGATGGACGGTATGAGCACACCACCGCGTACACCGACGCCCGCCGACGTGGCCGCAGCCGCGAATCGCATCCGGCCACACGTTCGGAGGACGCCTCAGCTACGGACCGAAATCGACGGTCGGCCCGTGTTGCTCAAGCTGGAGCACCTTCAGCGCAGTGGTTCGTTCAAGCTGCGTGGCGCCGTCAACGCGCTGCTCGCAGGACCGGCCCCGCGCCGCGTCGTCACGGCTTCGGGCGGCAACCACGGCCTCGGCGTCGCGACGGCCGCGCAGGCGCTGGGCCTGCCCGCGGTCGTGTACGTGCCGGAGTCCGTCCCGGCCGCGAAGGCCGCGGGGATCGAGGCCGCGGGCGCGAAGCTGATCCGCCACGGCGCGACGTACGCGGAGGCGGCGGCCGCGGCGCTGGCTGTCGGCGACGAACCCGGCACGCGCTACCTGTCGGCCTACGACGACCCCGACGTGGTCGCCGGCCAGGGCACGGTCACGGCCGAGATCGTCGCGGACGACCCGGACGTCGACGCAGTGGTGGTCGCGGTCGGCGGTGGCGGACTCGCCGCGGGCACGGCGCTGGCGGCGAACCGTCGGCAGGTGTTCGCCGTCGAGCCGGAGCGCTGCCAGGCGCTGCACGCCGCGCTCGAGGCTGGTGAGCCGGTGGACGTCACGCTCGACTCCGTGGCCGCCTCGGCGCTCGGTGCGACCCGCGTGGGCGAAGTGCCCTTCCGGATCCTGAACGCCCCGAACGTCACCTCCGTGCTGGTCAGCGACGCCGAACTGCTCGCCGCGCGCGACCGGCTCTGGGCCGAGTTCCGCCTGGCCGTGGAGCCGGCCGCGGCGGTCCCGCTCGCGGCGTGGCTCGCCGGTCGCGTGCCCGCCGCGCGGCCCTGCTTCGTCCTCTGTGGAGCGAACACGAGCGTTACTTTCGCGTGAGGTCGTAGACGGTCGCGCCGCCGACGGTCGTGGCGGGGAAGTTCTGCTCGACCCACGTGGTGATCTGCCCGGCCGTGCCGCGGTTGCCGCCGAAGCCACCGAAGCCACCGCGGCCGCCGCCACTGCCGCCCACGAAGTAGTGCACCTCGCCGGCGCCGACGTACTGCTGGAACTGCGCGAGCGTCGGCGCCGGGTCGCTGCCGCTGAAGCCGCCGATGGCCATCACGGGCTTGCCGCTGCTCAGCGCGAGCCCGGCCGACTGCATGGCGCCGGTCTGGGCGGCGGCCCACTTCGTGGTGGTCGTCTGGAGGAGCCGATCGAGTTCCACTGTGGACGTCGTCGCCCCACCGAAGCCGCCTCGGAACCCGCCGCCGCGCTGGCTCGCCGGCCCGGACGACGGCTGACCGCCGGTGTGCGCGGTCGCCGCCGTCACGACGGTGAACGACGCCGTGCCGAGCAGTGCCGCCACGAGCCCGAGCACGGCGACCACCGGGGCGGCGCGCCGGAACGAGTCGGCGCCGAAGAGCACGGCCGCCGTGCCGAGCGCGGCCAGCACGAGCAGGGTGTAGCGCAGCCACGGCTGCCAGTCGGGCGTTCGTGAGAGCAGGATGAACGCCCACACGGCCGTGGTCGCGAGCATCAACGCCAGCACCGCGCGCGGGGCGAAGTGCGCACGGCCGTGCCACAACTCGCGGGCCGCGATGCCGATCGTCGCGGCGATGCCGGGCGCGAGCGCCACCGTGTAGTACGGGTGGATGATCCCGCTCATGTAGCTGAACACCACGACGGAGACGACCATCCAGCCGCCCCACAGCAGCAGCGCGGCGCGCGTACGGTCGGTGCGCGGGGCGCGGCGGGTGAACCACAGTCCGGCGACGAGCCCGATCAACGCGGCGGGCAGCAGCCACGACGCCTCGCCGCCGAACTGCTCGGTGAACAACCGCGTCAGGCCCGTGCCTCCGCCGAAGCCGCGGAAGCCGCCACCGCCGCCGGCACGGTTCGGCAGGTCCAAGCCGGCGGGCAGCTCGGGCCGGGTGCCACCACCGGCCCCGCCGCGGCCCTGGCCGAAGATCCGGCCCAGGCCGTTGTAGCCGAAGGCCAGCTCCAGCACGCTGTTGTTCGTCGAACCGCTGATGTACGGCCGGTCGGCGGCGGGCCACAGCGCGACGGCCAACACCCACCACCCCGCCGACACGAGCACCGCACCGGCCGCGGCGAGCAGCTGCCACACCCGCCGGCCGAGCGACGTCGGCGCCGCCACCGCGTACGCGAGCACGAACGCCGGCAGCACCAGGAACGCCTGCAGCATCTTATCGAGGAACCCGAACCCGATCGCGACGCCGGCGAGCAGCAGCCACTTCGTGCTCGCCCGTTCCAGCGCGCGCACCACGCAGTAACCGCCGGCGACCAGGAGCAGCACGAGGAACGCGTCGGGGTTGTCGAAGCGGAACATCAGGGCGGCGACCGGCGTCAACGCGAGCGCGGAGCCCGCGAGCAACCCGGCGCCCGGGCCGGACAGCCGGCGTACCGCGAGGTAGAGCAGGCCGACGGACGCGACGCCCGCCAGCGCGTCGGGCACCAGCATGCTCCAGCTGGAGAAGCCGAAGATCCGGCCGGAAAGCCCCATGACCCACAGCGAGAACGGCGGTTTGTCGACGGTGACCACATTGCCCGGATCGAGCGAGCCGAAGAACCACGCCTTCCAGCTCTCGGTGCCGGCCTGCACGGCCATGGCGTAGAAGTCGTTGCCCCAGCCCGAAATCGCGACATCGGTGACATACAGCGCAGCGGTCGCGACCAGGAGCACCGCGACCGCCGGCCGCACCCATCTGGGCCGCCGAACGGGCGGTGCCACGTCCGTCGGGTCCACTGTGGTCGGTCCGGGCGCGGTGAGGGCACTCGTCATGCGGCCATGCTCACGACGGGGTTTGTGGCTCGCATGTGCGCTTGCTGTGCACGTCCTGTGAGAAATTCACGACCGGGTGATAGCAGGGTCACGAAACTCTGGGAACATTGCGACAAACTCTGTTCGTCCGGGCTCACTGAACACCGAGACGCGACCGCTGTGCGCGGCCACGACGGCGGCGACGATGGCCAAGCCGAGCCCCGTGCTGCCGGCCGCGCGGGAGCGTGAGTTGTCGCCGCGGGCGAAGCGTTCGAACACGTCCGGCAGGATTTCCGGCGGGATGCCGGGGCCGTCGTCGATCACCGAGAGCCGCACCCAGCCATCCTTTGTGGACAGACCCGTGGTCACGGTGGTGCCGGGCGGGGTGTGGGTGCGGGCGTTGCCCAGGAGGTTGAGCACGACCTGGTGCAGCTGGCCGGCGTCGCCGTGCACGCTGATGGGCTCGCCGGGGGCCTCGAGCCGCCACTTGTGGCCGGGGCCGGCCACGTGGGAGTCGGCGACGGCGTCGGCCACCAGGCGCGAGAGGTCCACCGGCTCGGGCACGACGGGTCGGCCGGAGTCGAGCCGGGCGAGCAGCAGCAGGTCCTCCACCAGCGTCGTCATGCGCGCCGACTCGGACTCGACGCGGTTCATGGCGAACGCGACGTCGGGCGGCACCTGCTCCTTGCTGCGGCGCGTGAGCTCCGCGTAGCCGCGGATGGCGGCCAGCGGCGTGCGCAGCTCGTGGCTCGCGTCGGCGACGAACTGGCGCACGCGGCTTTCGCTGGCCTGGCGGGCTTTGAGCGCGTTGGCGATGTGGCCGAGCATGCGGTTGAGCGCGAAGCCGACCTTGCCGACCTCGGTGCGCGGGTCGGTGTCCACTTCGGGCACCCGCTCCGACAGCGCCACCTCGCCGCGGTCGAGCTGCAGCTCTGACACGCGCGACGCGGTGGCGGCCAGCCGGTCGAGCGGCGCCATGGTGCGCCGGATCGTGACGGCGCCCGCGACGCCGGCCACGATGATCCCGCCGAGCGCGACGCCGCCGAAGATGAACCCCAAGCGCCACAACGTGTCCGTGACGTCCGAGAGCGGCAGGCCGACCACCGAGAAGTCACCCGACGGCGAGAACGACGCGATCACCCGGTACTCGCCGAGGTCGCCGCCGAGGTCGATCGTGCGGCGGTGGCCGTCGGGCGGCAGGCCGAGCAGCATCTTCTGCTGGGCGGTGGAGACCGACTGCAGCGGCGGCTTGACCTTCGACGGAGTGGCGGAGCCGAAGTTGAGCACGGCCGCGCGCACCGCGCCGTTGTGGACCTGGACGGCGAGCGTGCCGTCGCCCTGGCCGAGCACGCGCAACGGGTCGGGTGGCGGTTTGTCGCCGTAGATCCACGGTGGACGATCGCCGCTGCGGAAGCCGCGGTCGGTCGCCGCGGCGAGGCGTTTGTCCAGCTGGCCGACCAGGAAGTCCTGCAGCGCGAACTCCGTGACCACGCCGACCACCAGACAGACGAGCGCCAGCAGCGCCGCCAGCTGCACGATCAGCCGGCGCCGCAGCGACCACGGCCGGCGCGCGCGGCCCGGGGGCGCGTCAGCCGGCGGGCTTGAGGACATACCCCGCGCCGCGCATCGTGTGGATCATGGGCTCGCGGTCGGCGTCGATCTTCTTGCGCAGGTAGGAGATGTAGAGCTCGACGATATTGGCTTGGCCGCCGAAGTCGTAGCTCCACACGCGGTCGAGGATCTGCGCCTTGCTCAGCACGCGCTTGGGGTTGCGCATGAGGTAGCGCAGCAGCTCGAACTCCGTGGCGGTGAGCGGCACGAGGTCGCCGCCGCGGTGGACCTCGCGGCTGTCCTCGTCGAGTGTCAGGTCGCCGACCACGAGCTGTGAGCCGCTGGCGCCGGTGACCCCGTTGGCGCGTCTGAGGAGGGCGCGCAGCCGGAGCGCGACCTCTTCGAGGCTGAAGGGTTTGGTGACGTAGTCGTCGCCGCCCGCGGTGAGGCCGGCGATGCGGTCTTCGACGGCGTCCTTGGCGGTGAGGAACAGCACCGGCAGGAACGGCGCCTCGGCGCGCATGCGGCGCAGCACCTCAAGGCCGTCGAAGTCGGGCAGCATCACGTCGAGCACCACGGCGTCGGGCCGGAAGTCGCGCGCCACGCGGACGGCCTCCGTGCCGTCGCCCGCGCTGCGCACCTCCCAGCCCTCCATGCGCAGCGCCATGGCGACGAGCTCGGCCAGGGTCGACTCGTCGTCCACCACCAGCACGCGCACCGGGCTGCCGTCGGCGCGGCGCAGCTCGTCCTTGCCCCGGCCGGGCGACGTCGCGTTCATACTGCTCATGGTGCCATCCTCGGGCCCGGTGTTCAGGCCGAGCTGTGCGGTGACTGTGCATTTCCTGTGCGCGTGTTCAGCCATTCGTGGCCCTCTTGCACAGCCTCAACCCACTCCGGACACAGCTCCCGCACAGCGGCGGCCGCGACTCTCGGTCGGACAGTCAAGACGCGGAGGAAAACACCATGACGACCGATCCAGCACAGGGCGCCACCTGGGGCGCACCTGGCGGCGAGCCACCCGCGGCCCCGAAGAAGTCGTGGTCGGGCCGCAAAACGGCGATCGCCGCGGGCGTCGCGGTGGTCATCGCCGTGGGCGGCGGCCTCGCGATCTGGGCGGGCACGAGCTCCAATGACGCTTCCGCACAGCAGGGCCCCGGCGGCTTCGGCGGCCCCGGTGGTCAGGGCGGCCCTGGCGGTTTCGCCGGCCGCGGCCCCGGCGGCCCGGGCGGCTTCGGCGGCTTCGGGGGCGCCGCCGCCCTGCGCGACGCCCTCCACGGCGACTTCGTCGTCACCGACCCCGCCGGCGGCTACACCACCGAACGCCTCCAGACCGGCGCCATCACCGAGATCAGCGCGACGTCCGTCACCCTGACCAGCAAGGACGGCTACAAGCAGACCTACGTCCTCGACTCGTCCACCCAGAAGTCCGCCACGACCCCCAAGACCGGCGACAACGTCACCGTCATCGCCAAGGTCAACGGCACCACGGCCACCGCCACCTCCCTGGAATCCGCCACCGCCGCCACCCAACGCGGCGGCCAACCGGGCGGCACCGGACAGCCAGGCCAGGGCCGCCGCCGCTACGGCAACTGACCCGGCTCCCCCTCGACTTCGGCGCCGGCGTCACCTCCCGACCGCCATCGGGCTCCGGCA